>NZ_DOTK01000066.1:0-174754 GCF_003521185.1 Brevibacillus sp. | reverse complement strand
CGCCCCCTCCTACTCGATTGTTGGGCGTACGCAACGATTGACAGTCAAAGTCACACTTGCTATGATTTTTGGTGATAATGAGAATCATTAACAAAGTGTTGAGCGTACTCTTACATAATGGAGGTTTCATCGTGAGAAAAAACAACATGGTCATTGCTGTCCTCTCCATGGTTTTCATGCTCTCGCTGCTGCTGACAGCATGCGGAGGAGCTGGCAGCTCGAACAACAGCGGGGCTGCCAATCAACCCGCAGGAGAGCAAGCTGCGGACAAAGCGGCAGAGAAAAAAACGCGCAGCTTCGGTACATCCAAAGGAGCTATCCAAATTCCTGAAAAGCCGCAACGAATCGTAACGGACTACTATGCAGGCGAACTGCTGGCAGTAGGCGGAAACGTCATCGGAGCGGAAACGATGGCGTTCAAGAACCCGTTCATCATCGAACAGTTGAAAAGTGCCCAGGATGTAGGCGAGCGGGTCAACCCGGAAAAAGCTTTGGAACTGCAACCTGACCTGATCGTCGTCATGTATGACGACAACTACGAAGGCCCTGTCCAAAATCGCGCCGACCGTTTTTCTCCCTTACGGCACGACGACGAACATTTACGACACAGTGAAGCTGTTTGGCGACCTCGTGGGTGAAAAGGAAAAGGCAGAGGCGTTCATTGCCGACTTTGACAAAAAGGCTGCCGAAGGCCGTGAGAAGATCAAGGGCATCGTGGATGAGAACGCCACTGTCGGTCTGTACGAGCTGACCAACAAAGGCGACTTGTGGGTATTTGGCGACAACGCCGGACGTGGCGGACAAGCGGTCTATAACGCATTGAAGCTGAAAATGCCGCACCCGGACACCACCAAAAACCAGACTCTCCAGTTGTCCATGGAGACACTGCCAGAGTACGCGGCTGATTACATGTTCCTGACTTTCTACGACCCGGAGAAAAATAGCGAGGCGCTGAAAAACTTGCAAAACTCGGCTGTCTGGAAAGCCGTTCCGGCAGCGAAAAACAACCAGATTTTCTACAACGATTTCGATACTTTCTATCGCTACGACCCAATCGCGATCAAGGCGCAAATCGACCTGTTCGTCGACATGATCGTGAAAAGGGAGCAGGAGAACAAAAGCAAGAAATAAGAGCCAAAAAAGCCATTCCACTACGGATGGCTTTTTGTGCTTTCAAGCGTCCAGTGCAGCCGCTCGACAGGCACTCCAAAAGCGGTGGCGTTTTTCCCGCGCCATCTCCCGCGGCATTTTTGTCTGTGCAATCTTTCAGTTGCCTCCCCCCACCTTACAAAAACGAAAGCAAACTGTAAGGTAGTTCAATAGCTCTCAAACTGGAAACTGGTTACAGTTAATAGGGAAGAGCAACACGGAAGACCGCTTGGCGCGGAAAAACGAATGGAGGAACAACGCGTGAGTACAGCTGTATTGGAAGTCAAAGACGTTGAAAAAGTATACGGATCAAAAGGCGAGAGTCAATCGCATGCGCTAAAAGGAGTATCGCTGACGATAGAAAAGGGAGAATTTGTAGGAATCATGGGGCCGTCCGGATCGGGAAAAACGACGCTCTTGAACGTGATCTCCACGCTTGATCGGCCATCGTCAGGTTTTATCCAGATCGCCGGAACCAACATTACACAAATGAAACAAAACCAGCTTGCCGATTTTCGCTCGCAGAAGCTCGGGTTCATTTTTCAGGATTTCAACCTGCTGGAAAATTTGAGTGTATACGAAAATATTGCGTTGCCGCTATCGCTGCAAGGAGTGGCATCCAAAGAAATCCGCGCAAAAGTAGACAAAGTGGCTCAAACGCTGGGTATCAGCGAAATTTTGCAAAAGTACCCAGTACAAATCTCTGGAGGCCAAAAACAGCGTGCTGCGGCTGCCCGCGCGCTCGTGCATGAGCCTGCGATTTTGCTTGCCGATGAGCCGACAGGTGCCCTTGACTCCAAAAACGCCAAAAGCCTGCTGGAGACGATGACCGATCTGAATGAAAAACACCAAGTCTCGATCATGATGGTCACACACGATGCTTTCAGTGCCAGCTACTGCAAACGCATCCTCTTCATCCAGGATGGCAGCTTGTACACCGAGATTCATCGCACAGGGGACCGTCAGCAATTTTTCAAACAAATTTTGGATATACTGGCCGAGCTGGGTGCATCTCATGATGTGCGCTAGGAGGGAACATCCATGTTGTTGAAGTTATCGTTATCCAGTATGCGGAAAATGATGAAAGACTACCTGGTGCTCCTGGTAGGTCTGGTCGTTTCCATCTCGATTTTTTACATGTTTCAGACGCTAGCCATGAACTCCGATTATGTGAAAGCGAACTCGATGATCCGCTCTATCGGCATCGTTTTCAATGTAGGGGCCTTTCTGTTGGCGTTCATTACGATCTTCTACATCTTTTACGCGAACTCGTTTTTGCTTGCGCTAAGGCGTAAAGAACTGGGGATGTACATGGTGCTCGGGGCGAAAAAAGCCAAGATCAGCCAGATGTTGTTTGGGGAAACATTGCTGATGGGCATAGTCTCCCTGCTGATCGGCAGCCTCGTCGGCATCGCGTTGTCCAGCGGAATCGGGCAATTGCTGATGAGCTTGCTCGATATTTCCACAGAAGGGTACTTTCCATTTTACGTACCGTCTTTGCTGATGACATGGGGCTTTTTCCTCGTGCTGTTTCTGCTCACCTCGACGATCAACGCCATTCGGCTGGCGCGGGCGACCGAGCTGGACTTGATTCGCGCCGATCAGCAAAACGACCAGGTCAAGGCAAAAGGCATCGGGACGATTGTAGTTGCGATCCTCGGCATTTTGCTGGTCACTTTCGGCTACTATTTGCTGACGCATCTCAGAGATTATGTCGCTCCAGGCTTCATTGTCGGGGCGGTCGTGACGACGATTGGAACTTATCTCGTCTTCATCTCGTTGCTTCCGGTATTCGTGCAAATTTTGAAAAACAACAAAAAGCTGAACGACCGTCAGCTGAATGCTTTCACGTTTGCCCAACTGCGTTTTCGCGTGAACAATTTGACGAAAATTTTGGGTACGGTCGCCATGCTGATCGCACTCGGGGTCGGAGCGATGGCGGGCGGTATGGCTTTCCAGCAAAACGTAGAGCTGGTTGCCAGCATCGGACGCGGCTACGACGTTACACTGCAAGACCCGGGCCATGAAGATTTTCAGGCGCTTGCTACCATGCAAGTCCTGGAGCAAAACGAGTACCGCTACAAAAAAGACGGAAAAACCATCTATTACCTCAAGGATGATTTGCTGGCGCACCCTCCGCTGATTTCTACCAACACGATGGAGAGCTACTCGCCGGAAAATAGCTTGAAACGGGCAAGTCAGCCTTTGACGGAAAAAGCATATATCATGTACCGCGATGAGGACGACAAGCAACAGCCTAAAGAGCTTCCAGAAGAGTGGAGCCAGGCAATCTCGCGAGAATTTATGAGCAGCTACAAAATGGAAAGGTCGCACGATGTGCAAGTTGTAGACCCTTCGATTTATAACCAAGTCAAGGGCAGCGAGCACAAGGTTGTCTTGGTGAAGCTGGACGAATTTGTCAAGTACAAAGAGCAGCTGAAGGCCATGGATGCCCGGCAAAAGGAACTGCTCAAGCCTGAGTATATGGACAAGGATGCAGACAAGGACGAGGAATTTTCGCTTGAGACTAAATACAGCGTCTATGAGCAAGCGTATGCATTCACAAGCGGAACGCTGTTCATGGGCTTCTTCCTCGGCGTAGCCTTCTTGGCGATGATGGCAAGCTGCTTGATGTTCAAGATTTTGTCCGGGGCGACTCGTGACAAGGACCGCTACAGCATGCTGCGGAAGATCGGCGTTCGCAAGGAAATGCTCGTCGGCTCCATTTACAAAGAGCTGTTCATCGTGTTCATCTTCCCGGCTGTCATCGGTTTGCTGCATGTGCTGATCGGGATGGAGATGTTTTCGATCATTTTGCTTGAACCGTATAAAAACATCTGGATTCCGACATCTATCTTCGTTGTGATCTACGCGTTGTACTATTTGATTACGGTTCGCCTTTACCGGGGAATTGTGTTGCCGAAAGAAGCGTAAAATCCGGAAAAATCCTCCCTCCTTGTTTGGAGACAGTAACAATGGACGTTACTTTTATTGCCTAGATACTTTCGTGATACACCAAAGAAGGTACTGCTCCCCATCTCATTTTGGGTGTCAGTACCTTCTTTGGTTAAATGACTTTTTTAGTGGTCTCAAGTTTAACGAAGCGCTTTATCATAGTCTACCTCTCCCTGACAAGGTAGGATTATTAAAACGCGTATGTAAACAACGTACCTGAGACATTTCCCACAACCCTCAATCGATAAGTATGACCTTGCCCAGCGTCATAATAGGTTTTAGTTGAAGTACCTGATTTGAACGTATTTGTTTCAACTTCGGCCCAACCATCTGCCCACGCCTGTTCTTCTTCAAGAACAATGTCATAGCTAGAGCCTAGACCTCTGGTTTTTGCGGTAGATGCGACCTTAAGTCCATACTTACCTGTGGGAATACTGAAACTTTTTTAAATTTGATAGTGCGTGGTCACAGCGAAATCAGCACTAAATAATAGTTTTTCCTCCATCAGTGGGGTAATCGTTGACTCATGGACTTTAGCATTTCCTGACTCGGGTGTTTTGATAACATCCCCAGGCTTGGCTAAAGCTATAGGAGTTGCAAGTGTAAGTATAGCTAAAGATGTTAAAAGTAAAGTTTTTAGTTTAGGACTAAACTGCATAATATCAAAAACATCGTAATTTTATGAACTCATGCTACAATCTATTTACAACACATTTAAGGGTAAAAATGGAAGGTGGTTTTTGTGTTGAAACAAAACATTCTTAAATATGTAACACTCATTGTTGCAATCATTTTCGCAGCATTTATTTATTTTCAATACTTTGGATGGCATGCTACAGCAGAAGGAACACTTGATAAGTATCTGGAAATGGTTCGAACAGGACAAGCAGAAAGTGCGTATGATTTAATTGATCAAAGCAATCCTGGACAATATCCTGACAGGGAGAAGTTTATCGATTCAGTAAAAAGCGGGGGCTTAATTGACTATCGTATAAAGGAAGTAAATTATAAAAATAAGGATCTAGCAGAAATTCAATTCGTTATGAACTATAAAAATGTTGAGCAAAAGAAAACCATGAAAGTCAAAAAAATTAATGGCGAATGGAAGGTACTTATTAGAAAAGTTGTCGAAGAATAAAAGGTCTTACAAAGTAATCAGGATCAACTTACCTTCATGCAGGCATTAAAAAAGTGTCTTCAATTCTAAGAAAAAGGGCATTTGTCTCTTGACTGAGCAGGTGTCTTTTTTTCATGTAGTAAATGACTCAGGCTATTGATTTATTTGCATATTCTAATATTGACAAGGAAAATGATAATCATTATCATGCATAGTGGAAGACATGACCATCACCAGTAATCACCTTTAGAATGCTTGCAAAGAAAAAGGGGGAGTCATTACATGCGTTTCATGAAATTCCCAATCCTGCTCGTCTTTTTGTCGGCTATGCTCTTGCTGGCAGCGTGCGGGAACGGGGGAACCGCTAACCAAAACACGCAATCCGGTTCCGGACAGGCACAGCCAGCGGCGACGCCACAGCCGGAAGCAGACAAATCTGCCGAGCAAGTGCGCACAGTAAAGCACTTGATGGGAGAAACAACAATCAAAGGTGTTCCTAAACGCGTTGTCGCACTGGAATGGAGCAGTGCTGAGCATGTGCTGGCTCTCGGCGTACAACCTGTAGGGATTGCAGATATTCCGAATATGAAAAAATGGGTGAAACTCCCGGTAGAAATTGCCCCAGAAGTAGTCGATGTCGGCAGCCGCGTCGCACCAAACCTGGAATCGATCATGTTGGCGAAGCCTGACCTGATTATCGGTATGAAGCGAAATGTGGAAGCAAACTACGACGAATTGAGCAAAATCGCCCCGACGATCGCATTTGATTCCAATCCGGCTGAAGGCCAGGGTGATCAGTATACCCGGATGATTGATACTTTTAAGGAAATTGCCGATATTTTGGGCAAAAATGCCGAAGCAGAAAAAGTATTGCAAGACCTCGACAAGACGTATGCCGAAGCAAAAGAGCGCATCGCCAAAGCAGGCATGGACAAAACGCCAATCGTACTGGCAATGGGCTACAGCAACCAGAATGCCGTGGATTTCCGTTTGTCCACAGACAACTCCACTGCGATTCAAATCTTGAACCGCGTCGGGCTGACCAACGCTTACAAGTCTAAGAAATTCGAAATGAACGGAATGACCACCACAGATGTAGAGGCTCTGCCAGCCCTCCAGGATGCGAACTTCCTGCACATCATTCAAGATGATGATAACGTCATCGAGAACCAGCTGAAAAACAATCCCGTCTGGAACGGTCTCAAATTTGTAAAAGAAAACCGCATTTACGCATTGGGCGGAGACATGTGGCCATACGGCGGTCCGTTGTCCGCACAGATCATGGCGAAAAAAGCTGCTGATTTGCTGGCGAAATGAGTCTCGCCAAGCGTGAAAGCTATGCCCAAAGCGGCGTCCATCAAGCCCCTTCTTCTTCAAGAGGAGGCTTGAGGCCGTTATGGATGCTGCTTGGCGGCCTCGTTCTGTTGGTGCTGCTCACGTTTGTCAGCCTGACGCAAGGGCTGGCGGATATTTCGGTGCGCACCGTCATTGAGGCGATCACTGCTCCCAAGGATATTGCGGACCATCAGATGATTCAGGGCGTACGACTGCCCAGAACGGTGATGGGGCTTTTGTCAGGCGCAGCTTTGGCGGTCGCCGGAGCGATGATGCAAACCGTGACGCGAAACCCGCTTGCTTCGGAAACGACTTTGGGCGTCAATGCGGGTGCCTACATGTTTGTCGTTTGCGGACTGGTTTTCTGGCCCGCGATTTTGCACCAGTATCCGTTGCCTTTTGCCATGGCAGGGGGAATACTGGCTGCCGCCGCTGTGTACTACATGGCGGGCGGGCGAAAAGGAACACCGATACGCGTGGCGTTATCCGGGATGATCGTGACTCTCGTGTTTTCATCGTTGACCAGCGCCATCATTTTATTTAATGAAGAAACGACACAAGGCATCTTCATCTGGGGATCAGGCTCCCTGAAGCAAAACGACTGGTCAGGGGTACAGTTCAGTTGGCCGCTGATTATGCTTGGAATTATGTTAAGCTGTCTGATGGCAAGACAACTCGATGTCCTTAGCTTCAACGAAGAAACGGCTCAATCGCTTGGGCAAAAAGTAGGCAAAACGCGTCTTTTTGCCATGCTCATCGCGATCTTGATTACGTGTGTCAGCGTCAGCGTGGTCGGGCCGATCGGCTTTATCGGCCTGGTAGCTCCGCATTTGGTGCGGCTTAGCGGACTGACACGGCACATTTGGCTGTTGCCGATCAGCGCGATTTGGGGGGCCGCGCTTCTCGTTGCTTCCGATACGATCTCGCGTACTTTTATCAACGCCTATGGGGAATTGCCAGCTGGCGCTGTGACGGCAGCGATTGGCGGGCCGTGGCTGATTTGGCTGGCTATGCGAGTATCTCGCAAGCTGAGCGGCAGCACTGGCTCCGGGGCGCAGACATCCATGAGCGTAGGTGGCTGGCAGCGCTCTGTTCCATATCCGCTAATTGTAATTTTGCTCTGTGTGCTGCTTGCTATCGTCTGGATGTCCGGTTTGGCGATCGGCAATCTGTATTTGCCGTGGTCCGAGATTATCGCCGTGTTCATGGGGCAAGGCAACGAGATGTACAGCCAGCTGTTGTTTGAGTTGAGAATGCCGCGGTTATTGACAGCGATGCTTGCGGGCGTAGCCTTGGCGATCAGCGGCAGTCTCATGCAGAGCGCTGTGCGCAACCCGCTGGCAGACCCGCAAATCGTCGGGGTGACGAGCGGTGCGGGCGTAGGGGCGATTTTGCTGCTACTTGTGTTCCCGCAGTTTTCTTCCTGGATGCCGCTTGGAGCCATGCTCGGCGGGATCGCCGCCGCTGCGATTGTGTACGCAGTATCGTGGCGCAGAGGGTTAAACCCGGTTATTCTTACATTGGTAGGTATCGCGGTAGCCGCTGCTGGCGCGGCCTTCATTAATATTTTGATTGTCAAAGCGCAGCTTTTGGCGGCTCCGGCGCTCGCCTGGATGGCAGGCAGTACATACGGCCGCGGCTGGACAGAAATCAGTCGGCTGCTCCCCGCAATCGTCATCCTGACGCCGCTCGCGTGGTGGCTGGGACGACGTGTCGATTTGCTCGCTTTTAACGACGAGAGTTCAGTCGGCTTGGGGCTGAAAGTGCGTCAGACGAGGCTGGCCGTAGCAACGATTGCGGTATTGCTCGCTTCTGCGGCAGTCGCCAGCGTGGGGGCCGTCGGCTTTATCGGCCTGCTCGCCCCTCATGCGGCGCGGCTTTTGGTTGGTGCCCACCATCGCAAAGCCGTCGTCGTTTCCGCATTATTGGGTGCGGTATTGCTGGCTGCGTCCGATCTGTTGGGGAGAGTCGTGATGATCCCCAAAGACATCCCTTCCGGCATCGTCGTTGCGCTGCTGGGAACGCCGTATTTGTTCATCTTGATGTTTCGTGCAGCAAAAATACGCTAATAGAAACCCAACATGATCCAACGGGAAAAAGTAGTACAGGCAAAAGATTTTCAATCATGCTTGTCTACTTTTTTCTTGTATAGGACCGATGTTGAGACGAAAGCAGGGATGTGAGTCTGATGAGGAATGGCCGGAATTGTCATGCATATGTATGGACAGCTTTTCGCAAGCATCGGTTGAAAAAAGGGTTTCGTCTGGAGCAGCTGCGAGTGAGTGATTACGTCCTGTGCTACGTGGCGGAGGGAAGCGGGGAAATTACCGTCAACGCGAAAAAGCATGTGCTGGAAGCAGGCAAGCTCATCATGCTGACTCCTGCGATGCACGTAGACGAGCTGGTTTTCCACGCGGGGCCGGTTCACATGTACCGATTGCAGTACGCACGGACGGGAGCGCTGGGAGCTGTCACGAGCACTGGCAGGGATGAGGAAGTGGCGCTGCACACAGAGCAGCCGCATCCAGCCGAACAGTGGTCAGGAGCGGAAGTATTTCCTGTCTCTTCGGCAGTGTCGTTCGCGGCGAAGCTGGAGGAGCTGTTCCGGCTGGGACAGGAAGCGGAAGAAGATTGCGTCTCGTATTTGCGTGCGCAGGCGCTGTTCTGCGATTTGCTTGCAACCGCCTGCGAGGAGCAAAAAGCTCGCCAGCAGGGAGGCGACACCTCTGTTGCCGCGACGATTGACTATATGAAAAAGCATTTTCGCGAAGCACTGGATCTTGGCGCTTTGCCAAAGCTGGCTGGTCTTACGCCAAGCTCGTACTGCCGCGCGTTCAAGCGGGCGGTGGGAATGACGCCGGGAGAGTATTTGACGCAGCTGAGAATGGACGAGGCGAAAGCGATGCTCTGCGAATCTTCCTCCGCCAATCGGGTCAAAGATGTAGCGCGCAGCGTCGGCTTCTCGGATGAGCTGTATTTCAGCCGCCTGTTCAAAAAGCGCGAAGGCTTGTCGCCGCAAATCTACATGAAGCAGGCAGGACAGCGAGTCGCTGTGGCGAGCAAGCTGTTTTTGCAGGATCATTTTCTGGCGATTGGCATCCAGCCGATTGCGGCTCCTTCTTTTCCAAATTATTTTTCGACGAGAACCGGATTCCCGATTTATTTGCAGCAGCGTCTGCGCGGCACGAAGGCGCTCAATGCGGAGCAGAACATTACGCCGCAAGATATTTTGTCCTTGTCGCCGGATGTGATCGTGCAGATTGACACGGGCGCGGAGAAGGAGCAGCGGCAGTGGTCGAAGCTGGGCGAGGCAGTCATTTTCAACGGCTATTTGAAATGGTACGAGTACCAGCTTCAGCTTGCGACCGTCTTCAACAAGGAGAGCCAGGCCGAACGGGTGATCCACCATGTAGACAAAGTGGAAAAACAGGCAAAAGACGCGCTGCTCCCGGTTACGCGAAAAGGTCATTGGACGATCGTGAGAGTGCTGGAAGACGAGGTGCGGCTGTACGGAACGGAAGGCCATGCGTTGACTGACCTGTTTTACTACAAGCTCGGCTTCCAGCCCGATCCTCGCGTGACGCACGCTTCGTACAAACCCGATGCCCTGCTGACGCTGCTTGAGCTGGACCCGGAGAGAATCATCCTGTTCTGGAGCGAAAAAGAACACGTGGAGCGTCTCTGGCACAATCCGTTGTGGAGAAGCTTGCGCGCCGTGCGCGAGAAACAGGTCTACTATCCGGAAACAAGAGATTGGGACCCGTGGGGACCGCTCGGCAGGGAGTACATGATCCACAATTGCATGTCGTATTTTTTGAAGGCAATCCCGTCCATATAAAACGGACAATGGCGTGCATGGAAAAGCGCGAGCAGTCTCTATATACTATCAATTGATAATTGTTATCAATCAAGTGAACGATAGAAGTGGGGGCATATCTCGTTATGAAAAGACAGACTAGCGCACGTTCCATGCGCCATATTATGACCAGCTTGTTCGCGTTTTGCATGTTGGTTGTTCTGGCAGGTTGCGGAGGCGGAGCCAACCAGGCGCAACAAACGCAAACCCAGCCAGCGGCGGCGACAGAAACAAGCACAGCGCCAGCTCAAACCGCTCCGGCAGCAGATGCCAACGCTGAGCGCGAAGTCAAGCACGCCATGGGTACTACCAAAATCAAAGGGACACCGCAACGCGTTGTCATCCTGACCAACGAAGGTACAGAAGCTTTGCTGGCACTGGGAGTGAAACCAGTTGCTGCTGTGCAATCGTGGGATGGCGAGCCTTGGTACGATCACATCAAGGATGAGATGGCAGGAGTAGAGGCTTTGGGCTTTGAAAATGAACCGAACCTCGAAGCCATCGTCGGACTGAACCCTGATCTGATCATCGGTAACAAAGTTCGTCACGAGAAAGTGTACGATCAACTGTCCAAAATTGCGCCAACCGTGTTCTCCGAAGAGCTGTCCGGCAGATGGAAAACCAACTTCAAGCTGTACGCAGAAGCGTTGAACAAGCAAGCAGAAGGCGAGAAAGTGCTCAAAGAGTTCGACGATCGCGTAGCAGCTGCGAAAGAGAAGCTCGGTTCCAAGATCGGAACGAAAGTATCTGTAGTGAAATACTCGAAAAAAGGCGTGCAAATTTATCAAAAAGATACGTTCAGCGGCGTTTTGCTCGACCAGTTGGGTGTAGCGCGTCCAGACTCGCAAAATGTAGACAACTTCGCGGAATTTGTTTCCGAAGAAGGCATGTCTGTAATGGACGGGGATGTCCTGTTCTACTGGGTATCGGAAGCGAAAGGCGACACAGCGATCACCGAAATGTCGAAAAAATGGATGGACAGCCCGGTATTCAAATCGTTGAACGTGGCGAAAAACAATCAAGTATTCCAAGTAAGCGAAACGATCTGGAACACAGCAGGCGGCGTCAAAGCAGCGAACTTGTTGCTCGACGACATCATGAAGCGCCTCGACGTAAAATAATAGCGGCTTAAAGCCAAAACAAAAACACAAGACCTCATCCGTCAGCTGGATGGGGTCTTGTTGTTATTTGGGGATGGCAGTTCCAGACGATAAATTTTGGAAAATGAGGCTTATAGTCTGATAGTCAGGAACAAATTATGCGCTAAAATATGGAAGGGAAAAAGAAATCGGAGGAAACCTTCTATGGATAAAAAAGCGAAGCAAATTTTGCTGAAGACATTCTGGAGCAGCCAAGGCTGGAAAGACCGTCCTTATGTATACG
The DNA here is from genome assembly GCF_003521185.1 of Brevibacillus sp. Taxonomy (NCBI): domain Bacteria; kingdom Bacillati; phylum Bacillota; class Bacilli; order Caryophanales; family Paenibacillaceae; genus Brevibacillus; species Brevibacillus sp. Next base: position 162,959 of record NZ_DOTK01000066.1, on the reverse strand, counting down.
AGGGGGAAGATTTTGTTTATGCAAAAAGCAAAGGGATGATGTTCGATCCGCTCACGATTCACCACGATGAGGCGGTGCGGCAAATCGTGGGATTGCACGAACAAGTGACGAAGGAGAAGGTGGCGAAAGCCTTTTTGCACAGCTTGTCCACCCGAAAAATTCACTTGCGCAGCGCACTCGCAAGCTGGGTATTGACCCGTCAGTTTGTGCAGCATTCGTTTGAAAGCAATGCAGGCCGCTACACCGCTCCAGCAAACGGGGTTGCCTACGCCATGTACGGAGATTGCTATGTATGCGACAGCTATCATATCGCAGGTCTGGAATCGTACACGGACGAAGATATGAACGTGCTGAATTTTGAAAGACACAAGTGGGGCGGCGTTCGTTTGAATTACCTTCCGTATGTGTTGCAAGATTTGCAGCTCATGAGCAAGGAGCCGGAGTTGGAGCTGGAAGTCACAGTGGCAGACGTGGCGATCTGGCGCCAGGTGCTTGCCGCGATTGAAAGCTGCGAGCCTACAGATGCTGCACGTCAACTGGAGAAGCGGCTTGCCGGGCTTTTTCCGTCCAGCAAAAATGAGCGGGACGCATTCATGGAAATTCTCGCGTCGGCAGGCATTTTGGCGACGACCAAAGACAGGCCGGGCCGCGGCGGAAAAAACGACTTTTTCGCGATAGTCAACTGGCGGGGCGAGGATGGCTATTCCAGGCAGGCAGTACAAGACCTTTTCGGTACGTGGATGTAGATAGAGACAAAAATTGCCAAAGAGAGAAGTGGAGGAGAGAAACATGGAGAAAAATCAGCAGGAACAAAAAGTGATCATGTATCCGAAAGCGAGCGAGGTTTTTGTGGATGAGCGGCTCGCTTGCTATTTCCGGCCGTTGCTCACGTTTTCTCATCTGCACGAGGGAAGTGTCTACCAGCTTCATCTGCTCGGCACAGATGGCCTTTACTGCGAGAAAGAGTACAAACACGCCGAGAACAACTTTTTCGGCTTCCGTTACGTGGCGGGCAAGTACGAATTTCTCGGCAACCTGGACGTCTTCGGCGGAGGAAATGTGGAGGAAGTCCACGCCTATTTGCAGGCTGATTTTGCCCAAAACAAGCAGGAATATTTGAAGGATAAAGTAACGCTCAAGGCGTATAAGGAACGAATCATGGACGGGCTGGCCGAGCTGGCTGATTTTGACGTGGACTATTATGTCGAAGGCTTCTACAGCTATGAGTTTACGAAGTACCATTACGAGCTGACTGGCGAGTTTCGGCACATCACGGAGCTGACGGAGGACTGGGGGCACGACGATTCCGACGTCCTGATCGATCAGGAGACAGCCCGGGAGATGAGCGGAGAGTTTTTCATGAACTTGCAGTGGAATGTCACCCACGATTACGGGATCGAGGAGAGCATGGTATGCGGCGCGACAGAGCGCTTCCGCTTCATGTCGGTCATCGGCGGCGGAACGGTGTTTGCTTTGCTCAAGCCGGAAGAGCAGACGGTTTACTTGTTGGAGTATTTTTCGTGAGTGTTCACATATCCTGAAATTTCCAGTTGATTTGTTCAACCATGACATTTGTCATACCCTCGACTTGACGTTTATGACTACAGCGAACCGAGCGCATTTTCTACAATAAAGATAGAAAATTGCGTCTGGTCATCCAGTCATACGCGCTTCATATCGAGGAGGAACCAATTGATGCATCAATCGAACATCGCCCAGTTGAAAAAGAATGTGGCTCCCTTTGAAAAAACGGATACGAAATCGAGTATTCGCCAAATGATCAACACGATTGTTCCCTTGCTTTTTCTTTGGTACGGTGCCTATCTCAGCCTGTCCGTCTCGTACTGGCTGACGTTGCCGCTGGTCATCATCACAGCAGGTTTTGTCATTCGCACCTTCATCATTTTTCACGATTGCTGCCATCAGTCTTTTTTCAAAAGCCGGCGGGCCAATGACATTCTCGGCACGATTACGGGCGTGATTACTTGCGTGCCGTACGAACAGTGGAAGCAAAGCCATTCGATTCACCACGCCACGAGCAGCAACCTCGACAAGCGCGGTGTCGGCGACATCTGGATTTTGACCGTGGACGAATACCTCGCGGCTCCGCTCTGGCGCAAAATCGCTTACCGCATCTACCGCAATCCGCTCGTCATGTTCGGGATCGGCCCGTTCTTTGTCTTCGCGCTGCAATATCGCTTCAATCGCAAAGGGGCACGCCGCAAAGAGCGGCTGAACACGTACTTGACCAACGTGCTCTTGGTCGGCTTGTATGCGCTTCTCGCTTGGGCGATCGGTTGGCAAGCGTTTTTGCTCATACAGGTTCCTGTCTTTTTTATCTCGGGGTTGCTCGGAATCTGGCTGTTCTATGTGCAGCACCAGTTCGAGGATTCGTATTTTGAAAACGAAGAAGAGTGGAGCTACGTCAAAGCTGCTGTGGAAGGCAGCTCGTACTACAAACTGCCGCGCGTCTTGCAGTGGATCACGGGGAACATCGGCTTTCACCATGTGCATCACTTGAGTCCAAAGGTGCCAAACTACAATTTGGAAAAGGCACATAACGGGACGCCGCCGCTGCAAATGGCGACGACGATTACATTGTCTTCCAGCCTGAAATCGTTGAGCTTCCGCCTGTGGGACGAAGAGAGAAAGCAGTTTGTGAGCTTCAAGGAAATCAAGCAGATTCAAGCTTCGACCGGGGCGATTATGGACGCGTTGCACAGCCAAAAAACGAGTCTGGAAGGAAAATAAGCCTGCCCGAAACTCCTTCATTCCGATACACTGATAAGTAGTGGCGAAGAAAAAGGTGGGCATACATGCAAAAGTGGTATCACATTCTGCAAAAAAACACGGGCCTTAGCCCTTATGTGTGGGTTGTCTTCTACATCCTGCCGTTTTACTTCATTTTCCGCTCGTCGTCTACGTACGAGGTCGCAAGCGGAATCGTGATGATTCTTTTGTTTTTCGTCTGCTACGTCCTGTCGTTTCTCTCCAAAGGGTGGCTGATCTACTTTTGGACCAGTTTGCAGATCGTGATCTCGATCGCGATGACCGTCATGTTCGGCTACGTCTACTTCGCGCTGTTCCTGGCCTTTTTCATCGGGAACATCCAGAACAAGATCGGGTTCATCACGCTGTATACGATCCATCTGATCAGCACCTTTGCGACGATCAACATGGGCTTCCTTTCGAAAAATGCGCAGCTTTTCAACCAGCTTCCGTTTGTGCTCGTCAGCCTGATCGCTGTCATTTTGCTGCCAGTGACCACGTACAACTGGAACAAGCGGGAGAAGCTGCAAGGTGAGCTGAATCACGCCAACAAGCGGATTTCCGAACTGGTCAAGCTGGAGGAACGCCAGCGGATTGCCCGCGACTTGCACGATACGCTGGGACAAAAGCTGTCTTTGATCGGGCTGAAAAGCGATCTCGCCAGCAAGCTGATCTACAAAAATCCGGCTCGGGCACAGACTGAGCTGGAGGAAATCAGGCAGACGGCGCGAATTGCGTTGAAAGAAGTGCGGGAAATGGTTACGCAAATGCGCGGGACGCGGCTGACCGAGGAAATGTTTCGGATCAGGCAAATTCTCAAGGCGGCTGAAATCGAGTTTGCGCTGGAAGGCGACCCGGATTTGAACAATACGTCCTTGATGACGGAAACGGTGCTCAGCATGTGTTTGAAGGAAGCTGTGACAAATGTTATCAAGCACAGCAACGCCAGCCGGTGTTCCATCACCATCGAGCCGTCTCGTACGGATCTGATTGTGCGCGTGGCGGACAACGGCAGCGGAATGGTGGAGCAAGCGGCTTGCCGCGGAAATGGACTGCGCGGGATGCGTGAGCGGCTGGAATTTGTGAACGGCAGCATGGACATTTTATCATCGGAGGCCGGGACACAAGTCGTACTGCGGGTGCCCAACAGCTTCAAACAACCGGAAAAGGAGGCGTGAGCATGATTCGCATCGTCATTGCAGAGGATCAGCGCATGCTGCTTGGTGCTCTGGCTTCTCTGCTCGATCTGGAAGAGGATATGCAGGTCGTCGGCAGGGCGAGCAACGGTGAGGATGCCGTCAAGCTCGTCCACCTGCATAAGCCGGATATTTGCATCATGGATATCGAAATGCCTGTGAAAAGCGGTTTGGACGCTGCTGAGGAGCTGAAGGGCAGCGGCTGCAAAGTGATGATTTTGACGACCTTTGCCCGTCCGGGATACTTCGAGCGCGCCTTGAAGGCCGGAGCGAACGGCTATTTGCTCAAGGACAGCCCCAGCGAAGAGCTGGCAAGCTCGATCCGCAGCGTCATGGCGGGCAGACGAATTTATGCCCCGGAATTGGTCGATGAAGCGTATGGGCAGGAAAACCCGCTGACAGAGCGGGAAAAGGAAGTGCTTTTGCTGATTGCGGACGGCAAAAACACGAAGGAAATCGCCAGCCAGCTGTTCATTACGACGGGAACGGTGCGCAACTACATTTCCGTGATTCTCGACAAGCTCGGCGTGAGCAACCGGATTGAAGCGATCATGCACTTCAAGGAAAAAGGCTGGTTCAAGTAAACAGCAACGAAGGAAGCCCTTTCTGCGGTCTGGCAGGAAGGGGTTTTTTTGCGCACAAAAAATATTTTAAAAAGTGCGAATCCTTTATTTTCTTTTTCGCTTGTGATACAACTAGAGGTGAGTAACTTTATAAAGCCAATGGAGAAAATAATAAAGTGCCAGCAATCATCTTGCAACAGACGCAGCAACAAAAAGGAGTGGACTCGCGTGGAACAGGACGAGTATGCGGTTGGGCTTGATTTGGGCGGGACGAAAATATTGGCGGGCTTGGTGCACAAGAGCGGGCAAATGATCAACAGCACAGTGCTGCCCACTTCCTCGCAAGACGGCGAGCGGGCCGTGATCGACAGAGTGTTGGCGGCGATTGAAGGCGTGCTTGGGACAGCGAATGCTGATCGGCAAAAGGTGCGCGGAGTCGGCATAGCTTCCGCCGGAGTCATCGACAGCAAGGCTGCGGAGGTCATTTTCGCCGGCAATCTCGGTTGGGAGCACGTTCCGATCGGCAAGCTGATCGAAGACAAATTCGCTCTTCCGGCGCAGCTCATCAATGACGCCAATGCCGCGGCAGTAGCGGAGTGGATGTGGGGAGCGGGCCGGGGCGCGCAAAACATGATTTACGTCACAGTCAGCACAGGCGTTGGTGCAGGAATCATCAGTGACGGCCAACTGGTGCAGGGGAAAGACGGCAGCGCCGGGGAGTTCGGACACATCTCGATCGATTGGAACGGTCCGTTGTGCAGTTGCGGCAATCGGGGCTGTCTCGAACTGTATGCCTCCGGTACGGCGCTCGAACATCTGGTCAAACACCAGCTGGAGCAGGAGCAGCGCGAGTGGACAGGCGGTTCGCTTGCGGCGGGCGCTTTTCCGACGGCAAAAGAAATCGGGGAAGCGGCGCTGGCGGGAGATCGCTACAGCGTGGAGATTATCGAGCGTGCCGGGTATTGTCTGGGGATCGGCACGACCAGTCTGATTCATTTGTTCAATCCGGAAGTGGTTGTTTTTGGCGGCGGCGTGATGAACGCTTCGGATATTTTGCTCCGGGAGGTCAAGCGCAGCGTCAGGGAGCGGGGCATCCAGTCCATGGCGCGGCAGGTGCGAATCGAGCGGCAGCAAGTCGGGATTCAGGCTGGAGCAATCGGGGCAGCAGGTCTGTTGTTTGCAGCGAAGCAGTCCGAGGGAAAACTTCCTGCTTACTAGCAGAATATGTATTGCCAAAATTAAGATTATTTCGTATCATTCAATTAATAACTCCACTGAAAAAATAAATTAGCAATTTGCTAACGCAAGGAGGCATACATCCGCATGGAAAAAGTAAAGGTTGCGGTGATCGGGGCAGGCTCCATTTCGGACATGCATTTGCAATCGTATCAGCAAAATGAACGCGTGCAGCTTCACGCGGTTGTCGACTTCAACGAAGCGCGCGCCAAGGAAAAAGCGGAAAAGTACCAGGCAGCGACTTACTACAGCAACATCGAGGCAGCGCTCGCCGATCCGCAAATCGACGCAGTAAGCATCTGCACCTGGAACAACACACACGCAGACCTCGCCATCTCTGCGCTGGACGCTGGCAAGCACGTACTGCTGGAAAAGCCGCTCAGCACCTCGGTAGAATCTGCTTTGCGAATTGAAGAAGCGGTCAAACGAAGCGGCAAGCTGCTCCAGGTGGGCTTCGTCAGAAGATACGATACGAACGCTCAACTGCTCAAACAGTTCATCGATGCAGGAGATTTGGGCGAGATTTATTACGCCAAAGCGTCTTGCCTGCGCCGATTGGGCAATCCCGGCGGCTGGTTCGCGGACAAGGAAAGATCGGGCGGCGGGCCGCTGATTGACCTCGGTGTCCACGTAATTGATCTGTGCTGGTACATGATGGGCTGTCCCAAAGTTGCGACGGTGAGCGGCAATACATACAACAAGCTCGGCAACCGGGCCAACGTCAAGCATTTGTCTTTTTACAAGGCGGCCGACTACGATCCCGGCAAAAACACGGTGGAAGACATGGCGAACGCCTTGATCCGCTTTGAAAACGGCGCGTCCCTGTTCGTCGATGTGAGCTACACGCTGCACGCCAAAAAAGAAGAGCTGTCCGTCAAGCTGTACGGCGACAAGGGCGGAGCAGAGGTGGAGCCGGAGCTGTCCATCATTGCGGAAAAACACAACACCATCCTCAATGTCACTCCGCAAATGGATAAGCTGTCTTTTGACTTCAAGCAAGGCTTTCAAAGTGAAATCGATCATTTTATCGCATACATTTTGGGCGAAAAAGAGACGCTCAGCCCAGTCGCAGACGGCGTAGAGATGATGAAAATTCTCTGCGGCATTTACGAGTCGGCACAGACCGGCCGCGAAGTCGTTTTCACACCGTAAATCGTGAAACCGCATCCATGCTGTACCCAATGACGGACATCCAGATTGCTACCATAAGGAGAACCTTGTAAGGGGGAAAAGGGAAATGAAAAAAGCAGCGTATTTGCGAGCAGCATCTGTCTTACTTTTTTCAGTGGCATTACTTTTTGGATGTTCCAGTTCAGGAGGGGGAGGGACTCCGGCAGCATCGTCGCCCGACTCAGGGGCGAGTACGGGAGCACCGCAGAAAGATCAGATGGTGATCGCCGTAAACGAAAACTTCATCACGATGGACCCGCAAAACACCGGAGACGCTTTGTCCAGCGGTGTGCAGTCGGCCATGTTTGAAGGACTCCTGATTTACGACAAAGACTTGAAGCTTATACCGGGTTTGTCGACTGAATATTCCGTGAACGAAGATTCCACCGAGTATACGTTCAAGCTTCGTCAAAACGTCAAGTTCCATGACGGGACGCCGTTCAATGCGCAAGCTGTCAAAATCAACTTTGACCGCATGAGCAACCAAGACAACAACCTGCGGGCTTACCGCAACTACAAATACATCAAGAGCACAGAAGTGGTGGACGACTACACGGTAAAAGTGACGCTGAACCAGCCATTTTCCGCGATGATCAACAAGTTCACGACAGGGATCATCAGCCCGGCAGCGTTGGAGAAGTACGGCAAGGAAATTTCCAAAAATCCGGTCGGGACCGGCCCTTACAAATTTGTGGAATGGGTGCAGGGCGACCATCTGACCGTCGAACTGAACCAGGATCACTGGAACAAAGGTGCAGCCAAAGTAGGAAAAATCGTCTACAAGCCCGTACCGGAAAACGGCTCGCGCGTAGCGATGCTGAAAACGGGCGAAGCAGACGTCATCTATCCGTTGCCTGAACAGCAAGCGGAGACGCTGGGCGGAGCAGAGGGCGTCAAGGTAGAGCGCACGCCTTCCACGATCACCCGTTACGTTTCGATCAACATGCTGAAAAAGCCGTTCGATGATTTGCGTGTGCGTCAAGCCATCAACTACGCCGTCGACAAGGACGCGTTCATCAAAGTCGTCAAAGCCGGATACGGCACGCAGCTCGAATCGATCATGTCGCCGACGATTGCACATTACGCCAAGCAGGGTGTTTATGAGTACAACATCGAAAAGGCGAAGCAACTGCTCAAGGAAGCAGGCTACGAAAATGGCTTCACCACGGAAATCTGGGGCAACACGAACTCCGATACGATGAAAGGCATGCAATTCATTCAGCAACAGCTGCAAAAAATCGGCGTAACCGTCGAGGTGAAGTCGATGGAGGAAGCGACGCTCTCGGATGAAATCTACGGCATCAAGTCTCCGGAAGAAGCGAAGATGAATATGTGGTACGTAAGCTGGTCTTCCGCTGATCCGGACAACGCGATGCGCTCTCTGTTCAGCAGCGAAAACTTCCCGCCAGCAGGAGCGAACACCGCTTTTTACAAGAGTGACATCGTAGACAAGAGCATCAAGGAAGCGACCCAATCGTCTGACCAGAACAAGCAAAAAGAGCTGTACGGAGCCGTTCAGGAAAATGTATTCAAAGATGCGCCATGGATCTTCCTGGCTGTCGACGAGATTTTGTACGGCAAACGCGCCAACGTAAACGGCGTCTACATCACGCCAAGCGGCGGCATCTATGTGAGGGAAGCGGCATTCCAATAAGGTTTTTCTGGCAGCGTTGGGTCGCTGCTCACAGCCCAACGCTGCTTTCCTATTACGTCCTGGTTGCAAGAAAAGTCTTGGGGAGAAGGAATGCCATGACGCTGCATGCCGCGTGGCTTTCCCATCCATTAGGAGGAACCGCTCAATGTTCCGTTACATCGTAAAAAGGCTCATGGAGATCATCCCGATCATTTTCGTCGTGTCTCTCTTGATTTTCTTCTTCATCCATCTCGTGCCGGGCGACCCTGTGCGTCTGGCGGCTGGAAAAGACGCTACGCTGGAAGAGATCACCCGCGTCCGTCAGGAGCTTGGGCTGGACAAGCCGCTCCTTTCCCAGTACGCCACCTATATGCAGAACTTGCTCACGGGCAACCTGGGCCATTCCTTGAAAACAGGTCTGCCGATCAGCGACATGTTCGCCAACCGCTTTTCCATCACGATGAATTTGACATCTATGAGCCTGGGCTGGGCGCTCGTTCTGGGGCTGCTCATCGGAACCGTCTCCGCAGTCTTTCGCAACAAATGGCCGGACTACGTCGGAATGCTGACCGCGATTTCCGGCATTTCCTTGCCCGGCTTCTGGCTGGGGCTCATTCTCATACAAATTTTTTCCGTCACGCTCGGCTGGTTTCCGACCGGGGGAGTGGATGGCTGGAAAAGCTACGTTCTCCCTTCGCTTACGCTGGGGGCGGGAATCATGTCGATGCTGGCCCGGTTTACCCGCTCGTCTCTCCTTGAAACATTGAAAGAAGATTTTATCCGTACAGGTCGGGCGAAAGGCTTGAAGGAGTCGGTCGTCGTTCGCAAGCATGCGCTGAAAAACTCGATGATTCCCGTCGTGACGATTGCTGGCTTGCAATTCGGATTTTTGTTGGGCGGTTCGGTCGTGGTCGAGACGGTGTTCAGCATTCCGGGCATGGGGCGGCTACTGGTCGATTCCATCGCTTTTCGCGACTATCCGGTTGTGCAGGCTGTCATCTTGCTGTTCTCGCTGGAGTTTATCCTCGTGAACTTGCTGGTAGACATCCTGTACAAGGCGCTCAATCCGAAAATCCGTTATGAAAGCTAAGCGAAGGGAGCGAAGGAAATGGAGGTAGTAAATGAAGTCGGCCAGACGACTGTTGTCACGCTGGACAAGCAAAGCTCCAGGGCGCGCGAGTTTTGGAAAAAGTGGAAAAAGCAAAAGACGGCGTTCTGGGCCGGATTTTTTATCCTGTTTTTAGTGCTGGTCGCGATTTTCGGACCAGTGATCGCTCCTTACGATCCGTACGAGCCAAACTACGATGCAACGCTCCAGACGCCTTCCCTGGCGCACTGGGCGGGAACGGATGAGTACGGGCGCGATATTTTGAGCCGGATTATTGTCGGGGCGGGCCTTTCGCTCGGCGTCAGCTTTACCTCTGTGTTTGTCGGGGCTGTCATCGGGACGATTTTGGGCTTGTGCAGCGGCTACTATGGCGGCTGGATCGATCGGCTGATCATGCGCGGCAGCGATGTCATGTTCGCTTTTCCTGACTTGCTCCTGGCTATTGCCATCGTCGCGATTCTCGGCCCCGGTTTGACAAACGTCGTGGTGGCCGTGGCTGTGTTCAGCATACCGTCTTTTGCCCGGCTGATTCGCGGCAATACGCTGGCAGCCAAAGAAGCCGTCTTTGTGGAAGCGGCGCGCTCCATGGGGGCCAAAAGCAGCCGGATCATTTTTCGCCACATTTTTCCGGAGACGGTATCCAGCATGATCGTCTTCTTTTCGCTCAGGATCGGCACGTCTATCCTGGCAGCTTCCAGTCTCAGTTTTCTCGGTCTGGGCGCAAAGCCGGAAAGTCCCGACTGGGGAGCGATGCTCAGCATGGGCCGCGATTACCTCGCGACTTCTCCCCACGTGGTGATGATTCCCGGTCTGGCGATTTTCCTGTCTGTGCTGGCGTTCAACCTGGTAGGGGATGGCCTGCGTGACATTCTGGACCCGAAAACGAAGAACTAAACGAGGGAGTTGGGGCAGATGAGTGAAAACATCATCGAGGTTAAGCATCTGCAAACACAGTTCACGAGGGATGACCGCAAGACGGTCGTACTCGACAACGTCAGCTTTCATATAAAAAAGGGCGAAGTGCTCGGTCTGGTCGGAGAATCGGGCTGCGGCAAAAGCGTGACTTCGCTTTCGATCATGCGTTTGTTCAAGGATACGACGGGCGAAATCACCCAAGGCGAGATTGTTTATAACGGCACCAACCTGTTGTCCATGTCAGAGAACGACATGCGGCAAATTCGCGGAAAAGAAATCTCGATGATTTTTCAGGAGCCGATGACTTCGCTCAATCCGGTGATGAAAATCGGCGAGCAGCTGGCAGAAGCGATCCGGCTGCACCTCGGCTATTCGGATAAGCTGGCGCGGGAGCACGCAGTCAGCATGCTGACCAAAGTAGGGATTCCCCGCCCCAAAGAAATTTTGGCAGAGTATCCGCACCAGTTGTCAGGGGGGATGCGGCAGCGCATCATGATCGCGATGGCGATGTCCTGCCGTCCCAACCTGCTGATTGCCGACGAGCCGACGACGGCGCTCGACGTGACGATCCAGGCGCAAATTTTGGACGTCATGAAGCAGCTCCAGGCCGATGAGCATATGTCGATGCTGTTGATTACGCACGATCTGGGCGTGGTGGCGGAGATGTGCAATCGCGTCGTCGTCATGTACGCCGGGCGGGTGGTGGAGGAAGCGTCCGTTTACGACCTGTTTGACGAGCCAAAGCATCCATACACAAAAGGGTTGATTGGCTCTGTGCCGAAAATCGGACAAAAGCGCGACAGGCTTGATTCTGTTCCAGGCAATGTACCGACGCCGAACAACATGCCCAAAGGCTGCAAATTTGCCCCGCGCTGCAAGGAGGCCATGTCGATCTGCTGGGAGCAGGAGCCTGCGATTGCCGGCGTGGGCGAGAACCGCTTTTGCCGCTGCTGGCTCTACGACGAGGAAGGGAGGGGGGCGAATGCGTAAGCCACTGGTTGTGGTAGACGGGATCAAAAAGACGTTTCCGATTGACAGCGGCCTGTTCTCCAGCAAGAAAAGCGTGAAGGCGGTCAACCGCGTTTCTTTTGAAATCAAGGAGGGCGAGACGTTCAGTCTCGTCGGCGAAAGCGGCTGCGGCAAGTCGACGACAGGGCGGCTGGTTACGCGGCTGTTGACCCCGGATGAGGGCAAAATCTGGATCAACGGCGAAGAGATTTCGCAAATGAACGAGACGAAGCTGCGCGAGGTGCGCAAGCAAGTGCAGATGGTGTTTCAAGACCCGTACGCGTCACTGAACCCACGGATGAAAATCCGCGATGTCGTGGCGGAGCCGCTGATCATTCATTCGAAGCTGTCTGTCAAGGAACGGGAGCGGACTGTCGCCGAGATGCTGGAAGTCGTCGGTTTGAACAGCTACCACGCGGAAAAGTTCGCCCATGAGTTCAGCGGGGGGCAGCGCCAGCGCATCGGGATTGCCCGCGCCCTCATCCTGAAACCGAAGCTGATCGTGGCGGATGAGCCTGTATCTGCGCTGGATGTGTCCATTCAGTCGCAAATCCTCAATCTGCTGAAAGACTTGCAGGAAGAGTTCCAACTGACGTATTTGTTCATTTCGCACGACCTGAGTGTCGTGGAGCATATTAGCGACAAAATCGGCGTGATGTATTTGGGCAGCCTTGTGGAGTCCGCGCCCAAAGAAACGCTTTTTGCCAACCCGCAGCACCCGTACACGAAAGCGTTGCTGTCTTCCGTGCCGATCCCCGATCCGCGTGCCAAGCGGGAGCGCATCATTTTGCAAGGGGATGTGCCAAGCCCGGTCAATCCGCCGCCCGGCTGCCTGTTTCATACGCGCTGTCCATACGCGATGGAAATTTGCCGGACAACTCCGCCAGATTTGCGAAAGGCGGCCGAAGACGATCATCTGGTCGCGTGCCATCTGTGAGCGGCATGCGCGGCAGGGGAGATAGCGATGAATAAAAGGGATGGAGTCAAGCGAAGGACGGGCGACTTGAAGCTGATCCAGGAGTTGAATCGATCGATTATTTTGGACACCATCCGTCAATACGGCCCCATTTCCCGAAGTGAAATCGCGAAGCGGAACAAGCTAAGCCCGACAACGGTCACTTCGGCTGTCAGCGACCTGATCCGCGACGCTTTGGTGAGCGAGGTTGGAGTCGGTGAATCGAACGGGGGAAGAAAGCCGATTTTGGTTCAGTTTTCGCCGGACAGCCGCTTTTTGATCGGAATCTCGATTTCCGGCTCCAAGCTGACGATTGCCCAGATGAATTTGGAGGCGCGGATCAGGAAAAAGGAAGCTTATCCGATCAAGCTGAATCAAGGCGACAGCGTGCTGGCATTTTTAATGGACGTCATAGAGCGGTTTTTGTCCCGGGCAGGCAGCCTGGACAACTGCATGGGCATCTCGATTGTGACGCAAGGAATTGTGGACTCGGCAAAGGGCGTGATTCGCTACAATCCAAAGCTGCGATTGCGGGACGCTCCTGTGAAGGAAATGGTTGAGCAGCGGTTCGGCGTAGACACGTGGGTGGACAATGATACGAATGCTTATTTGCTCGCGGAAAAGACTCTCGGACATTTCCGGCATTATCAAAACATGCTGTACGTGACGATTGGCGACGGGCTGGGCGCGAGCTTGTTGATGGACGGAGCGATTTATCGCGGCTACAAAGGCGGCGCCGGAGAGTTTGGGCATACGACGATTGATCGGGCAGGCATGCGCTGCGATTGCGGCAACATCGGTTGCCTGGAAAATTACGTGAGCTGGCCCGCGATCTACTCGAAGCTGCTTTCCGCTCTCGCCAAAGGGAAAGCGAGCAGCATCATGGCGCTGGCCCACGATGACCTCAACGAAATCAACGCGAAAATGTTCCGGCAAGCATTGGCTGAAAAAGACGCGCTCGCTGTCAGCATCCTGGAGGAAACCGCATCTTATTTGGCTGCTGGCATGGTGAACCTGATTCATTTGTTCAATCCGGAGGTCATCATTTTGGGCGGCGAGATCGCTTTTGAAAACGGGCTGTTGATCGAAAAGGTGCGCGAATACGTGTGTGAGTACGCCCACGGCATATTGACGGAAGAGTTGGAAATCCGGCCAAATTCGCTTGGAGAGGATGTCGAGGTCGTAGGGGCAGCCGCCATTTTGTTGCAGGATGTGTTCCAATTTTCGCTTTAGCGGATCAGGGGAAAAGGAGGTCTGGCGTCATGGTGAAGGTAGCAGTGGCCGGTGCCGATGACTCTGCGAAAGAGCGGCAGGCAAGCTGGTCGCAAATTTACGGAGTAGAGGTGGCTGGCCATGCGCAAAGCTTGCAGGAGCTGCGTTGTTTATTGGCGGAGGAAAAAGTGGAGCTTGTGGAATTTGCCGGAACAGTGGAAGGAGCATGGGTCACGCATGCCGCTCAGTCAGGCGTAAACATACTCCTGGACGAGCACGCCGGGATGTCCGATCAGCAGCTTGTGGCGGCAGCAGACTTGTGCGAGCAAAATGGCTGCGTGATGTACTTGACGGACTCCTTGCGTTTTTCGCCGGAGTACGCGCAGGCGCGTGAACAGGTTGTAAGCGGGGCAATTGGCAAGCCAGGCGTATTGCGGCTGCGGCGAGGAACCCATGCAAGCGAGGATGGCTGTATCTTTTCCAGTCTGGGCATGCGCGAGTTTGACTGGCTGCGCTGGACGTTCGGCGAGGTGGAGCGCGTGCAGGCAAACAAGGTGGCGCGCGAGGTGGCAACGGGGCAGCTGCTCCAGTATGCGCTAATCATCCTGAGGATGCGTGATGGTGCGATCGCACAGGTGGAGCTGTCTCAGGCTGACTCGTCCGAGCACACGTTTTTCGAGCTGACGGGTGACGCAGGGATGCTGCTGCACGACAGCCGCGACAGTTTGCCGATCCGCTGGAGCAGGGGTGGCACGGACCGACAGGCGGTTGCAGGTCAGACGGAACAAGGAAGTCACGCCGGGATTGATCCTTTACAGAAGCAGCGGGAGCAGCTCGTCCGACACCTTTTAGGCGAAGCGGCTGCTGGCATGACCGTACGCGATTGGTTGCTGGCAAAAGAAATCGCCCAGGCAGCCAGCGAGTCAGCGAAGGCCGGAAAGCCTGTCAGTCTGGCAAAAGGAGAGGTTGCCCAATGAAGGTAGGAATACTGAGCTTTGCTCATATGCACGCGCAAAGCTATGCCGCACACCTGCGAAATCATCCAGATGCGGAGCTGCACGCGATTTGGGACGACGATCCCGTTCGCGGTGAAGCGATGGCCGCTGCTTATGGAGCAAAATATTACCGCGATCTGGCCGCGTTTTTGCAGTCTCCGATCGAAGCAGTCGTAGTCTGCTCGGAAAACGCGAGACACAAAGCGCACGTGCTCGCCTGCGCCAAAGCCAAAAAGCATGTGTTATGCGAGAAGCCGATCGCAACGACCGTCCCGGATGCCGAGGAAATGATCCGGGTGTGCGCAGCGGAAGCGGTGATCCTGCAAGTGGCGTATCCGGTTCGCTTTGCGCCCGCGATCGAGCGTGTAAAAGAGCTGGTGCAATCGGGAGCGCTCGGGGAAATTCTCGCTATCAACAGCACGAATCACGGGCAGATGCCGGGCGGCTGGTTTGTGGAAGAAGAGCAGTCAGGCGGCGGGGCGGCAACCGACCATATCGTCCACCTGATGGATCTCGTACGCTGGATGCTTGCGGATGAGGTGAAAAGCGTCTACGCCGAGCTGGATACGCGGTTCCATCAGTTGGCGGTAGAAGACTGCGGCATGGTTTCACTGGTATTGGAATCCGGTGTGATCGTCGGGATCGATCCAAGCTGGTCGCGTCCCAAAACATTCCCCACGTGGGGCGATGTGACGATGCGGATCGTGGGCACGCAAGGAACGGTCGAAGTAGACGTCTTCCGTCAGCACTTGCTCCACTACAACGACCAGGCAGGAAAGCTGAATCAGCTTCCGTGGGCTGTGGATATGGACGCGCGGCTGATTGCCGATTTTGTACAAGCGGTCAAGGAAAAACGGGCACCGTCCATTTCAGGGCTGGATGGGCTGCGGACTTTGGAAGTGGTCAAAGCCGCTTACGAATCCAACCGATTGCAGCAAACCGTTTTCATCGACCGAGCATTGCTTGCCTAGCTTACTTTTCAAAAATGAGAGCACATACCAAAAATGATGAGGTGGAAAACAAATGAAAATCGGATTGAGCACGTACAGTTTGTTGACTGCGATTCGCGCTGGGGAAATGGATGTGCTGGATGTTGTGCAATGGATTGCCGACAACGGCGGCGAGCATATGGAGATCGTGCCGTACGGATTTACGCTGGTGGACAATTACGAGCTGGCGGATGCCGTACGAGACAAGGCGAAAGCACTGGGGATCGAGCTGTCCAACTATTCGATGCCAGCCAACTTCATTCACGACAGCCAGGAAGCGTTTGAAGCAGAGGTCGCGCGTTTGAAAACGCACGTAGATTTGCTGGATCGCATGGGGATTCGCCACATGCGCCACGATGTCTCCACGTTTACCGTACCTGTTGAGCAGACGACGATTGCCTATTTTGAAAGCCATCTGGACGCGATGGTTGAAGGCAGCCGGCAAATCGCTGATTATGCGGCGCAATTCGGAATTACGACGACGATTGAAAATCACGGGTGGCTCGTACAGGCCAGCGATCGCGTACAACGCGTCGTGCAGGCGGTCAACCGTCCGAATTTCAAGACGACACTCGATGTCGGCAACTTCATGTGCGCCGACGAAGCTTCATTGGTGGGCGTGAAGAAAAATCTTCCGTATGCGTCACTGGTGCATTTCAAAGACTTTTACTCCCGTCCGTACTACCAGGACCCGGGAGCAGGCAAGTGGTTCAAGACGGTCAACGGCAATTTCTTGCGCGGTGCCATCGTCGGTCAAGGGGATATCAACATTCGCGAGGTGGTCAAGCTGGTGAAGCAGTCTGGCTACGACGGTTACATCACAGTGGAGTTCGAGGGCATGGAGGATTGTCGCGAAGGCTCGCGGATTGGCATGGACAATCTGCGGCGGTTCTGGGAAGAAGCGTGATCAGCAGAGGAAAAAAGAAGGGCCTCTCCCGCAAGTTGAGGAGAGGCTTTTTGCATTAAACCAATGCTCTTCCTTCTGCTTTCGGGTTTGGACCGTAATTGTTGTCGGATTCACTGTCTTGGCAGAAGAATACGAGCAAAATAATGGCTCCGATAAGCGGAATCAACCCGAGCAGGAGCCACCAGCCACTTTTGCCAACATCGTGCAGGCGACGAACGCTTACTCCCAAACTAGGGAGCAAAACAGCCAGTGAGTACAGCGAAGACAAAGATTGCGGCAAGCCGACGAGGTATTCGATGAGCATGAGTACCAAAGAAATGATTACACTGAACAAGGTAAACATCCAATACTCTGTGCGTCTTGCGCGCCCACTGAAGCCTACATAATTCTTTAAAACTTTAAGATACCAATCCATGGCCTTTTTCGCCATTTCTTTGAAAATTTTTACACACATCATTATTTTAGCATCATTTTCCAAGCGAAAGATAGGGAGTTAGTCAAAATTTTTCCAATTGGTTCGATGGTATCAGGTGAGGTTAGGCAGAAAGTAACGTTCCTTATTTATGAACAGCATATCGTGCTGCATCCGATGATTTTTATGGGAAGGAATGGGCAAGCTGAAAAAAGGAAATCATGGCGGAAATTCGCTCATCGCAGGGGAGGACACGACACTTGGAACAAACGAACGATCAGCATATTACGCTGCACGGCTTCAACAATTTGACGAAATCGCTCAGCTTCAACATGTACGACATCTGCTATACGAAAACGAAGGCCGAGCGGGAAGCGTATATCGAGTACATAGATGAACAGTACAATGCCGAGCGACTGACCAGCATCTTGAAAAATGTTTCGGAAATCATTGGCGCGCACGTCTTGAATGTGGCGCAGCAAGATTATGTGCCGCAAGGGGCGAGCGTGACGTTTTTGGTTTCCGAAGGCCCTGTGGTGGAGGTGCCGACGGAATCGTACGAGGAATCGCCAGGCCCGTTGCCTGAGAACGTTGTGTTGCAGCTGGATAAAAGCCATATCACCGTCCATACTTATCCGGAATACCATCCAGATGAAGAAATCAGCACATTTCGCGCAGACATCGACGTCTCCACCTGTGGCGAGATTTCACCATTGAAGGCGCTCAATTACTTGATTCGTTCTTTTGATACGGATTTGATGACGATCGATTATCGGGTGCGCGGCTTTACTCGGGACATTCACGGCTACAAGCTGTTCATCGATCACGACATCAGCTCGATTCAAAATTATATTCCCGAGGAAATCAAAGAACTGTTCCACATGATCGATGTCAACGTTTATCAGGACAATATTTTCCATACAAAATGCAAACGCAGGCAGTTCGATCTCAACAACTACTTGTTCGGCTATACGAAAGACAAGCTGACGCCAGCAGAACAGCTGGAAATAACCGAGCGGCTGCAATTGGAGATGGACGAGATTTACTACGGAAAAAATATTATTCGCCACTAAGGCTGTATTTTTTAGCAAGTCTTTTGCAGGAAGCCCTCGCTGAGCAGTGAGGGCTTTTTTCTTGCATTGACGGTGATAATCATTATCAAACATAATGGGAGCATAAGAGCTAAAGGACGGTGGCAGCCAGCTATGCAGAGCAAGCGAAGCAACGGGAACAGCAGGGGCGAGTCATTTCAAGGCTTGTGGATGAAGCTGCGGCATTGTGAAGAGATCAGAATCAAACAGGATGTCCCTCACGCGGGTCAAGAACTGGACAACAAGCACCGACTGATCGTCGTCCTGGACGGCAAAGGCTCGATGGAGACAGACGACGAATGTCAGCCCGTCAAGGAAGGAGACGTGTGGGTGCTTCTCCCGGGGCAGCGGTGTTCTTTCTATATAGAATCTTTCCGGCAGTTAAGCCTGCATGTGTTCGCTTTTGATGCGTATCGCGAGCAGGAGGGCGAAGACGATGAGACGATCACGCTGCGGCGTGCGATCTGGCCGTTGGCTGGTCGCATGGCATGCACAGCTCCGTCATCCATGTTCACCCGCTGTCGTGCGATGGAGGATGCGTGGCAGCAGGCGGACGAGCGGAGTCGCTTTCGGGCGCAGGCGTGGTTTCAGGAGCTTATGTACGAGCTGGCAGTCCGTGCAGACAGCGCACCCGTAGAGGATTCGCTGGAGACATTGGAGCAGACGCGGCTGTATTTGGACAACCACTACCAGGAAAGCTGGACGATTGAGAAATTGGCCGCCATGGCTGGTTTAAGCCCTTACTATTACATGCATCTTTTTAAAAAGACTTACGGAAAAAGCGCGATGGATTACGTGAACCAGTTGCGGATCAACAAGGCAAAGCAGTTGATGGGCGAAGGCAGGGAGCGGGTACGGGAAATCGCCAGACAGGTCGGCTTCAGCGACGAGTATTATTTCAGCCGGAAATTCAAGCAGCAGCAAGGAGTGGCGCCTACTGTCTACATGAAAAGCAGGCGGCACAGAGTCGCGACGTACCATACGGCGATTACCGGACAGCTTTTGGCTTTGCAGACGATTCCCGGCGCCGCGCCGCTTGATCCCAAGTGGTCCGCGTACTATCGGCAAAAGTACGCCATCGATATCCCCGTTCATTTGCGCGATCCGTTTGTGGCAGAAAACTGGGCGGTCAATCGCGAGGCGATTCGCGACTTCAGCCCTGACCTGATCATTACGAGCGATTATCTCGATCAGACTGTGAAGCAAGAGCTGGGACATATGGCGAATGCCCTGTTTATTCCGTGGAAAGAAAAAGACTGGCGCGTGCACTTGCAAATGATCGGCGAGTATCTCGGCAGGGACAAGGAGGCCGAGCAGTGGCTTTTGGCTTACGACAAAAAATCGGCAGCCGCACGGGAGACGCTCCGGCGGGCGATTGGCGACGACTCCCTGCTTATGCTCTACGTGAACCAGCCTACGCTGTATGCATGCGGCAGCCAGCGCACCGGGTCGGTACTGTACAGCGATTTGCAGCTTCGGCCTGTTGCCCAAGTGGAGTCGCTTTTTGCCTACGAGCAAATCACCTTGGATGAATTATGTCACTATCATGCCGACCGCTTGATCGTGATCGTGAAAAAGGATCAGCCATCGCGGGATTTTTGGAGCGAGCTGCAAAAAACAGAGCAATGGTTTTCCTTGAAAGCCGTGCAAAACAGGCACGTATACGAGGTGACGCCTGATCCGTGGCTGGAATATTCCGCGATCGGCCATGAACGGATCATGGAGGAGAGCTTGCGGCTGTTCGCGCAGTATCATCCAAATTAGATGGCAGGATTGTCTATGGTCGGGCGTGGAGCAAACCGTTTATAATCCTCCTAGTGAAAATCATTATCAACGATGAATTGCAGGGAGGATACAAATGAAACGGGCACTTATGCATACAGTTATGCTCATCTTGCTCGCCACGACAGTTGTCGGATGCGGCCAGGCAGCAGCGCCAAAAGAGGAGCCTGCGCAAGCGGAAGCGAGCCAGACCAGAAAAGTCCAGGATGCAAAAGGGGAAGTGGAGATTCCGGCTCATCCCAAACGGATTGCGGACATTTCCGGCGCTTCCGAGGAATTGCTGATTTTGGGGCATACGCCTGTCGCTACTGCCAACACGGATTCATACGACCATGAAAAGCCGTCGCTCTATGTGCGGGACAAGCTGAAAGATTCCAAGATCGTCGGTTTCTACATGATGGACACGATCAATATCGAGGCAGTGATGTCGGCTGAGCCTGATTTGATCATCATGAATGCCAGACAGGAAAAAATTTACGAGCAGTTGAAAAAAATCGCGCCTGTCGTCGTGCTGAAAAACAGCCTGGAGCAGTGGCGGGAGCGGTTTACAGAGGTCGGCACGATTCTCGGACAAGAACAGGACGTCCAAAAATGGCTGGCTGACTACGATGCCAAAGCGAAAAAAATCGGCGAGCAAATCAAGGCGAAATCAGGTAATGAGTCGTTCTCCATCTTCCTGGCGCACAAAAAAGGGCCGTATTTGTTGGGGAGCGAAGGGGCAGGCTCGGTGCTTTACGATGATCTGGGGCTGCCGAAGCCAGCGACGTCGCCTGACACGAAGGAAAAGACGATGGTGCTCCTGACGCTGGAAGGCATCACGACGATCAACCCGGACCGCATCGTGCTCCTGCACCCGGAAGGCGGCGAGCAAGCTTACAAAGATTCCGCTGTATGGCAAGGGATGAAAGCATACAAAAACGGGAAAATTTACTACCTGCCAGCAAATCCGTACTACAACCAGGCTTACATGCCGATCGGCAAGGAGCTTCTGCTCGATACGCTTGAGCAGACGTTGAACCAATGAGTGAGCTGGAGTGGAAAACAGCGGGCATTCCCTGGACGAAGCAGTTGACGATGACAGCGACTGGCAGCGGGCAGGCATATCGCATCTATTTGGCAGTGCCGCCCGGAGAGGCGCCAGAAGCAGGGTTTCCGGTCATGTATGTGCTGGATGCCAATTCGGTGATCGGAACGGTAGTGGAGGCGGTTCGTCTGCAAGGCAGAAGCCGGAATGGCCAAGGCAGTCCAGCCGTCGTCGTAGGGCTCGGTTACGACGAGGAGATTCCTTTTGCCACTGCACGGTTTACCGATTACTCCTTGCCTATGCCGATTGACGAGCTTCCGCCTTTTTCCCGAGGGGGAGAGTGGCCGCGGCAGGGCGGAGCGGACGACTTTTTGCGCTTCGTATTGGAAGAGGTTCGGCCCGTGGTGGAGAGCATGGTCGCAATCAATCGCGAGCGCCAGGCCATATTCGGTCATTCGCTGGGAGGATTGTTCGCCCTGCATACTTTGTACACGCGCCCGGATGCATTTTTCGCCTACATAGCCGGAAGTCCATCGATTGATTGGTACAAGCGGCTGATTTTGGCGGAGGAGCAGGAGTTTGTCTCCCGTTTGCAGCGCGGCGGCCAGCCAAAACAATTGTTCATCGGAGTTGGCGAAGAGGAAGAGACTCACCCGACGCGAATCAACGAGCATGCGCGAGGTGTGGCCGAGCGACTGGGAGTGTTTGGCGATTGCGGGCTGAACGTGTCTTTTGAACAGTTTGCCCGGGAAAACCATATCTCTGTTTTGCCTGTACTGATCAGTCGTGCTGTGCGCTGGTTTTTGCAAAGCGTGTAACAAGCATGGGCAATAAGAAAAGATGAGCGTGACAACAGGTGCTGCACCGCCTGTATGTCTGCTCATCTTTTTTGTTTTGCTGCCCACTCCGTTTCAGGAGGTAGCCAACACTTGCTGGGCTTGCACGTATGCCGTGGAGCTTCGCACATGCTCCAGTTGGAAATGACCGAGATAATGCGCCCGGATCTCGTCCAGCGTCTTCTGGGCGGGCTGGATAAATTCCCGATCCCAGTCTTCGGGAGGGGATTCGAGCGATATGCCTTTTTCGTTGAGGATGTGGAACAAGTCTCTGTCTGCCTGGGTAGGAATCCACCACGTATAGACAGGATTGGTCTGGCCTTTGAGCAACGATTCCAGCATGAACTTCAAATACTCCGCTGTCGAAAGCTGGCCGTAGTTCACATCAAATTCTGGCCCGGGAGCCGGGTATTGCTCTGGATAGCGGAAGGGGCCGTAATGAATGGAGATGCCGAGAAAGCCGACAGGCGGGATGTTGTTCCCGTACCCGGTGAGCGAGAACGGCAAATCGGCTGCGAAATGCAGGCGCACGATGACGGAATTGATGAACTGCTGTTCAAAAAAGTCTTCTTTTTGCCAGATTCCCAAGTCGCGGGCAATCGTATCCCAGTAAATGATCGACGTGTTGTGCGCCAACCAGAACGACGACGACATTTCCTCGAACGTCTTGAAAAATTCTTGATCGTGCTCGCTGAACGGGTCGATCAAGTCGTACCATTTGAAATAGCCGTGCTTTTGTCGCCAGCTTTGGGCAAGCAGCAAGAAGTCGATCAGCCGCTGGATGCGCGGCTCCGAGCTTTGCTGGTTGTTGGAAAAAAGGTGTGTCGCTTCCAGCAGGTCAGCCGTAAAGTTGCCATTGACGAAGTCCCAGTAATTCACGTCTCCGGCCTGGGAGCGGTGCTCGTTGACCCGCTTCGTCTCCGTTTCCCAGTGGGCAAAAGTCGTGACGTCAATCCCGAAGTACAGCTCGAAAGGCAGCAGATCGCCAAGCAAATGGAAGCGGTAAGGGCTGGACTGCTGAAACCAGGTTTTGATGAAAGCGAGCCGGGAGGACGGGGGAACGACGATGGCTCTTTCCAGGTAGCTGGTTTTGGCGATGTCTGCCTGAAACTGCTCGATCGAGGTGGAACGGGCGACAAACGGCGAAGAGGAGGCGAGAAAATCGACGCCGTCTTCATCGTTGTCGTACTGCACAAGAATATGCGTGAAGCTGCTCTTGGCTTGGGAAGACAAGACGAGCTGGCCCCAGTGATGAGCCGTGCCGTTGTCGATGGCTCCGATGATGACGACAGGCGTATCTTTTTGTCCGTTGAACGCGATGGAGCCGTAATCCTCGACGATGATTTTGTGCTGGCAGCGGACATTGATGGAGGCGCCAGCTTCGAAGCTGACGCAGACGCCTGCGGGAATCGTAACGTCTGTCGGACCAATCATGTACGGCCCGCCAGCGGCAGTAAATTCGCGATCATCTTCCATAGTTCCGCACAGGCGGACGTACTTGTCCACGTGAAGCTGGCAGGAATGCTGCGGGTCAGGGTCTGGCCCAATGGTCAGCTTAATGTAATAAAAGCCGTCTTCCGGAGGAAAAAAAGGCAGGATGAGGCTGCCTCCCGGCGTGTAGCGGACTTCGCACAGTTTCGTTCCGTGCATATCGTACACTTCAATACCGGAGGACGGGTGCGTCACATTGCTGATATGGATTTCGATGGCCTCTTTGGAAGTGAGGAAAAGCTTGTACATTTCGATGTGAGGATCGATGTCTGGTGACGCTTTGCGAATGGGCTTGTCTGTTTCCAGCATGGATACGTTTGCGAGAGTATTCATGTTACGCCGACTCCTATTCGAAAGATTCAATCATATGTAGGGAATGCAAGGCCAGGGGCACTTGAATATTGGATATTATTAGTATAAGACGCGCGAGTGGGGAAAAAGTTTTGGGAGAAAGCAAGTCTTTTGGACTAGGGAAGCAGCAAGAAAAAAGGACGGGAGCGCCAGCGTGACTGACGTTCCTGTCCTTTTTGGCTGGATGAAGCGCAGAGGGGGTCGCTTACTTTCCGCCCGCTTTTGCGAGCATGTCGACCATCTCGCGGAAGCCGCGTTTTTTCGCGTGCGACAGAGGGGTGACCCCGTCGGAATCCGCCAGATTCACGTTCGCGCCGTACTCGATCAAAAGCTGGACGATTTCCTGATGCTTTTTGCCGCCATCTCCGAGGATGACTGCTTCCAGCAAGGCCGTCCACCCGAGGTTGTTGACGTGGTCGATGTTGACGTCAGAGGTGGTTAAAAGCTCGCGGACGATTTCTACATGACCGCGATCAGCCGCAGGGATGAGGGCGGTGCCGCCAAAGCGGTTGGTGATCGTCGTATCGGCCCCTGCGGCAATGCTTGCCCGCACGAAGTCCAGCTTGCCTTCTGCCCCGGCGTACAGCAGCGGATTGTCGGAGCGGTCATCGCGAATGTTGATGTTGGCACCATGTTCCACCAGCAGGTTGAATACTTCCAGTTGATCCGTGTGCACGGCGATCATGGCTGAAGTGCGGCCGCGCTCATCTGTTGCATTGATGTCAGCTCCGTCAGCAAGCAGCTTTTGGATCGTTTCCTTGTCTCCTTGCTTGACTGCTGCAAGCAGTGCCTGGTTTCGCTTGTCCATTTCTTCTTTCGCCACCTGGGTCGCTTGCTGCTCGCCGCTCGCAAGCAGGGTGTCCATGTTGGCCGCACAGCCTGACAGGAACAGGGCGATAGTCAAAAAGCTTGCTTGCAGCATGGCGAACCCGCCCCTTTCTTTCGTTTTCATTGCCAGCATATCCAGCGGCTTATTCGACTGTCAGCTTGGCCTGGGATTTGCCAGCCCAATCGCCGACAGGTGTTACCGTATAGGTTGTGTCTGCTTTCAGTTTACCATCTTGCTGAAGGTCAAACACGCCTGTTGCCCCTTTGCGGCTGGAATATTTGTAGGTGGCGAGCAGCTTTTCGCCATCTGCCGAAGTCAGTTCTACACTGCGGCCGGAGAACAGCTCGTCTTTTGGATCGGCAGTCAAGGTAACGGAAATCGATGTGTCACTGAGCGCTTCTGCTTCGCTCAACGCAAGCGGAGCGACTTCCTGGGCGACAAAAGTCGGGTTGGCGACATTGGCCCAGTCAGATGTGACGGTGTACGTGACGCCCGGTTTCAATACTTGACCTTCCGGCAGACGGAATTTTGGCTCCTGGACTCCGTCAGTCGATTGTGTGAATGGCACGTATTTCGCGATAATCGGCTCGCCGCCAGCAGGAGTAATCGTCACTTGTCTTGCCTGCATGGACGAAATGACTTGATACGTTTTGCCGTCTGCGCTGTTGCTGTCGTCAAGCACAAAGGCGTTTGCGCCACGGCCTGCACTGTAAGCGGAGATGATGTATCCGTAGTCGACGACCCCGTTTGCTTTCAGTGCTTCGACTTCAAATGTGTCGTTTGTCACCTGTCTTGCCTGGGTCATGTCAAGCTTCGTTGCGTTGCCAGCAAAAGTTCCTGCCTTGTTCCCTTTGTAGGTCAACGTGTAAACTGTCCCAGGCTTTTGTACGGAAGTCGGCACGATATAGGTTGCGACAGAGCCAGTTTTCAGACGCGGCATGTTGGTCAAGGTCAGACCGTCGTTGAAAGCAAAGTCTTCCTTGGCTTTTGCGAATACTTCATCTTGCGCCGTCAGTGGCGCGTCAAAGGTGACGATCAGGGTGATGGCATTCAGCGCGCGAACGCTGGTCACTTTCGCATTGGCGGAAGGGATCGCTTTGTGAGCGGTTTGCAAAAGGAAGGCAACTTCGCCGCGGGTGACGCTTCCGTTGGCGGAGGAGAGGCGTTCTGCCCAATGTTGAACGGATTTCGTATCGCGTCCGAGCGCCTTGGAGACGATCTGGACCAGTTCGGCGCTTGTCACCGTTCCTTGTGGGTCAAAACGTCCGTCTTTCGCCTGCATGATTTCTTTGCCAACCAGTGCGGCAGCGTAGTTGTAATACCATGCGCCCGGGTTCACATCGGAAAAGCTGACGGTTTGCTCTGCCTTGCCTTGCAAGCCGAATGTGAGTGCGATCATTTTCGCCAGCTCGGCGCGGGTGACTTGCTGGTGGATGCCCATCGAGCGATCTTGATAGCCTTGCATGACGCGAAGCTGGGTCATTTTGCTGACGGCTTGCTGGATTTCCCCGGCGTTGAGCGGAGCGGCTGCTGCCTGTGCATGCAAAGCGGCGAAGGGAAGGGATGTCGCTCCGAGAGTAGTAGCGAGCAGCACAGCTGCCAGTTTATTGGATACCTTTTTCATGTATAGTCCTCCTCGGTTAGATCAGGTTAGGTGTTTCTGTTTGGCTTACCTGTATGATAGACGAGGGGTCTAAACTCCCGAGAAACGCGAGATTAACAGTTTCTAAAAAGGTTCTTAAAAAAAGATAAAAAAACCGCCTGAAATGCTCAGACGGTAAAACGGTACCCGGCACCCCAGACGGTTTCGATATATTGCGGATTGGACGGATCGACCTCGATTTTTTCCCGCAGCTTGCGAATATGCACGGTGACGGTTGCGATATCTCCGCTGGAATCCATCCCCCATATGCGTTCAAACAGCTCGTTTTTGCTGAACACCCGGTTCGGATGCGTAGTCAAAAATTCAAGCAAATTAAACTCTCGTGTAGTAAAAATGACTTCCTCGTTGCGGACGAACACCCGGCGCGAAGCTTTGTCGATGAGCAGCCCGCGGATGTGAATCTCGGACTTGGCTGCAGGCTCCTTGTGGGATGTCAGCCGTTCGTAGCGCGTCAGGTGAGCTTTGGCGCGGGCCACCAGCTCGCTTGGACTGAATGGCTTGGTGATGTAATCGTCGGCTCCGAGGTTGAAAGCGCGGATTTTATCGATTTCTTCTTTTTTGGCAGAGACGATCAAAATCGGCACTTCTTTCGCCTGTCTGATTCGGCTGCACAGCTCGAAGCCGTCCATGCCGGGCAACTGCAAATCGACGATAATCAGGCTGTAGTCATCGTGCAAGGCGAGCTGCAAGCCTTCGTTTCCGGTGTGGCACAAGTCGACCTGAAACCCGTTCAGTTCAAAATAATCGCGTTCCAACTGGGCGATTGTCGTCTCATCTTCAATGATGAGGATGCGCGTCGTCATATGTGTCCGCTCCTCCTTGCTGATTCATTCGCGGCAAGCTGAAAAACAGGCTCGTGCCGCTGCCTTGCTTGCTTTTTACCCAAATCTCGCCGCCGTGTCCTTCGATGATCTGGCGCGCGATGGAAAGACCGAGGCCGCTGCCGCCCGTCGAGGAATTGCGCGATTGCTCGGCTCGGTAAAAGCGCTCGAACAGGTGGGGAATGGCTTCTTCCGGAATGCCGATTCCGTTGTCTTTGATTTCAACGATTGCCCACTTTGGGTCAGCCATTACCGAGACGAGAATGTGTTTATCCGGTTTGTCCATGAACTTCTGGGCGTTTTCGATGATGTTGAGCACGGTTCGCTTGATTTTTTCCAGATCGGCGATAACCGCGACGCTTTCCTGCGGGCGCTGTTCCCATTGCAGGCGAATGCCCTTCTCCTCCAGGTCGTAGTGCAGCTCGTCGATGCAGTCGTCCAGGAAGCTGGTAATATCAACAGGCTCAAACGTAAACGGCACCTGTTTCAGATCGAGCTTGGAGTAGAGGAACAGCTCGTCTACGAGCTTGTCGAGATCGACTGCTTTGGCGTAAATGATGTTGACGTACTTATCCATTTTCTCCGGCGTATCTGCGACGCCGTCCCGAATGCCCTCGATGTAGCCTTTGATGTTTGTAATCGGCGTTCGCAGGTCGTGCGAGATGTTGGAGATCAGCTCTTTGCGGCTCTCCTCATCCTGCAAGCGAAGCTGTACGGACTCTTGCAACCGTCTGCGCATGTTCTCGAACGCTTCGTTCAACTGACCGATTTCGTCCTTGCTGCTCTCCGGGAGGGCGAAGTCGAGATTGCCTTCCTTGATGTTCTCCGCAGAGTGGCGAAGTCTGTCCAGCGGCTTGACGACGCTGCGGGTAATCCAGCGGTACAGCAGCACGTTGGCGACGATGAGCACTCCGAGCAGCAGACAGACGAGAATCGGCAGCAGCCTGCGGGTTACTTCGCTGAACGGACTGCGCTCGCGAATGACGAACACGCTGCCTTTTGCCCCGTCCGAGTAGAGAAAATCGAACTTGGCGTAGGCGTAAAAGCGCTCCCCGATGTTGAACGTGTTGCGAATCTGGCTGTTGTTCAGGTCGTAGGGAGGCAGGCTTTTTTCCAGCTCCGGCTGGTTGAACGTGAGCGATTCGAACACTTGGTTGCTCTCCCTGCGCACATACAGGCCAGCGCGTACCGTTTTGAGCTTGAAGTCGTAGTCTTGCAGCAACGACTTGTCGAGCAGCTTATCCGGCTCGTTTTTGGCGAAGTATTTCAGTTCGAGAAAAATCGACTCCTCTTGTTCGGTGAGCGGGTTGAGCTGATAGTGCACTTTATAAAAATCGCGAAAGCTGTGAATGTCGCCTGTCGCTGCAATCGTAAACAGGCTGGCTGCGAGAAAAAACATGAGCAAACTGATGACCAGCATCCCCGTGTAGGAGAGCAGCAGCTTGACGCGGATGGACATAAGACTCACCTCTCCTGGTGGCTGGGGTGTACAAAAGATGACAAGTCCATTATATACAAGGAAGACAGTCGGTAAAGCATTATTGCTTGGAACTGGGCGAATATCCGTTATACTAGCAGTAGAAGAACGGGATGAGACAGGGGGATACGATACCGATGAAAGTAGCCATAGCACAGCTTACCGCGACGATGGACAAAGCGGCCAATCTGCAAAAAGCACAAGAGTATATCGAGAAGGCCAAAAAGGCGGGGGCTGACTTTGTCATTTTGCCTGAGATGTACAGCGCTCCAGCGACGCCCAAGTCGGGTGTGACGCCAGCCGAGGTGGCGGAGAAGCTGGACGGACCGTTCGTTTCGGGGCTTTCAGCAGCAGCGAGACAGCACGGGATTTACGTCGTGTGCGGTGTGTTCGAATCGATCGAGGGCGACGAAAATCGCGCTTACAACACGACAGTCTTCCTCAATCGCGAGGGCGAGCTGATTCACGCGTATCGCAAGACGCATCTGTACGATGCATTTTCCTATATCGAATCCGATTTTATCGCGCCGGGCGACAATCCGTATCAGGTGGTGGAGACGGAGTTTGGCAAAATCGGGCTGATGGTATGCTACGAGGTGCGCTTTCCGGAGATCGCCCGCCAGTTTGCCTTGCAGGGAGCCGATATTTTGTTTGTGCCGGCTGGCTGGGTAGCGGGTGCGATGAAGGAGGATCATTGGGAGACGCTGGTGCGTGCGCGGGCGATCGAAAACACGATGTTCATATGCGCAGCCGACCAGGTAGGCAACATCTTCGCGGGACGCAGCATGTTCGTCGATCCGATGGGAGTGGTCATCGCCAGCGCCGGAGAAGAAGAAACTTTGTTGATCACAGAATTGGATATGGATCGGATTCAACGCGTGCGAGGAAAGCTGCCGAGTGTAGCAAACCGCCGCGCAGAGCTGTACACCAATTAAATACATGGGATTTCTGTAAAAGAACAGTCAGTCGCACCACAGGGCAACGTGGGGGCTGATTGTTTTTTTGTTTGGGAAAAGAAAAGTGGTCAGGCACATTTTCGTTTTTCCTTCATAGGATTATAGTAGATATTCTTCATTTTTAGAGCCCTTATGCAAGCGTTACCATCATGCGAAAGGAAGTGTGTGCGAATGTTCTGGTTCGTATGGGCTGTCGTCGGTGTCGTTGTCTGGTGGGCAATGAACAGTATCATGACAGGTAAAGCGGCAGGAACAAGCTGGTGGGCTTCGCTCATCGCTGCGCTTCTGGGCAGCTGGCTTGGGGATTTGGTGTTGGGAGATTGGCTGTGGCTGTGGGCTGGCTTCAACGTCATTGCCGGGGTCATCGGGGCGGTCGTCCTCACCTGGCTGTGGAACCTGCTCAGCAAACAGGCGAAGTAGCATAAAAGCAGGAAGGAATCGTCCCTGTGGCGGTTCCTTTTTTTCGTGGGCACAATCAAAATCAGCGGCACGAACGAAAGTGTACATTTGGGCAGTTTTTGCGAAAATCTTACTTGACCAGTAGGGATTGTTGGTAATATAACTATATCTAGGCCGATACTTATGACAGAGAGAGTATTTGATGCAACAGGAGGGGAAAACATGTCAACGATACTTACGATTGTCAACATTGTCCTTATGCTTTTATTCATTGGCGGTTTGTACGCTTTGCAAAAGAAACATATTTCTTTTTCCAAAAGGGTATTTGTCGGTCTGGGGCTCGGGATTGTCTTCGGTCTTGTGCTGCAATTTGCTTACGGAGTCAAATCGGACATTTTGAAAGACTCGATTGACTGGTTCAATATCGTAGGAAAAGGCTACGTGAAGCTGCTGCAAATGATCGTCATGCCGCTGGTGTTCATCTCGATCCTGGCTGCGTTTACGAAAATGAAATTGTCCAACAACATCGGCAAAATCAGCTCGCTGATCATCGGGCTGCTGGTAGGCACTACCGCGATTGCCGCAGCGATCGGGATTGCCTCCACTTTTGCCTTCAATCTGGACGGAGCGCAGTTCCAGCAAGGAGATGCGGAATCCGCCCGCATCGAGCAAGTAGAGCAACGCCTTGGCGACATCCAGAACATGACGTTGCCCGCGAAAATTTTGGAGCTGCTCCCGGCCAATCCGTTTCTGGACTTGACAGGTGACAGAGCGACTTCGACCATTGCCGTCGTTATTTTCGCCGCGATTATCGGCATCGCCTATTTGGGTGTGAAAAAGAAAAATCCGGAGCAGGCCGAACTGTTCTCCAAAATCGTCGATGCGATTCACGCGATCATCATGCGCGTCGTGACGCTGATTTTGCGCCTGACCCCATACGGTGTGCTGGCGATCATGACGCGGGTGACTGCGACGAGCGACTACAATGCCATCTGGCAGCTTGGAAAATTCGTCATCGCTTCGTACGCGGCGCTGATTCTCATGTTTATCGTGCACTTGCTGATGCTGGCGTTCGCCGGGCTGAATCCGGTCACTTACGTGAAAAAAGCGTTCCCTGTCCTGACCTTTGCCTTTACGTCCCGCACGAGTGCAGGGGCATTGCCGCTGAACGTGAAAACGCAAACGCAAGACCTGGGCGTACCTGAAGGAATCGCCAACTTTGCCGGCTCGTTCGGTCTGTCGATCGGGCAAAACGGCTGCGCAGGAACATACCCAGCCATGCTGGCGATCATGGTTGCGCCTATCGCGGGTATCGATCCGCTGACGCCTTCTTTCATCCTGACCTTGATCGTGGTCGTGGCTCTCAGCTCCTTCGGGGTTGCCGGAGTAGGGGGCGGAGCTACTTTTGCCGCACTGCTTGTTCTGTCTACGCTGAACCTGCCTGTAGCGATTGTGGGCTTGCTCATTTCTGTCGAGCCTTTGATCGACATGGGACGCACAGCGCTCAACGTGAGCGGAAGCATGACAGCAGGTCTTTTGACGAGCAGGGCGACCAAAGAGCTGGATACAAAAGTATACAACGGCACAGAGCAACAATCGTCTGTGACCGTCTAAAAGCCAAAGCAAACAGGCTGTGCCATGTCGAAGAGACAGGTACAGCCTGTTTGTTTACGCAAGAGCAATCGGCTAGCGGGTGACGGATGTGTACTTGAAGTACGCCCCGCCGAGCGGGAAGATGATGAAATCTTTCACCTTGTCGTTCTTCACATACGGGCTTCCCCGGAAGTTGAGCGGAGCGAGCGGCATTTCGTCCATCAAAATCGTTTCGGCGTCCAGCAAAATTTGCTTGCGCTTGTCGAGGTCAGGCTCGTTGTAGCTCTTGTCGATCAGCTCCTTGAACTTGGCGTTTTCCCAGTCTGGATGGTTGTTGCCGCCTGTTTTGTCGCGGAACATCTCCAGGAAGTTGATCGGATCGTTGAAATCGGCGCCCCATTGGAAGCGGATCAGGTCGAAGTTGGCTTGCGAGCGCATGTCCCGGTATACTTTCAACTCTGCGTTGTACAGCTTGACGTTTACGCCGAGCACTTTTTTCCACTGGTCTTGCAAAGCTTCTGCCACTTTCTTGTTCGTGTCGGTAGTGTCGTACGTGTAAGTCACGGTCGGGAAGGCTGTCAGGCCAAGCTCTTTCATTCCTTCGGCCAGAAGCTGCTTCGCTTTTTCGTTGTCTTCTTTGAAGTAGCCGTCCGGTTTCAGGCCCATCGAGGTCGGCACCCATCCGTAGGCGGCAGGAACGCCGGTTTGCAGGATGTTGTCGATGATTTCCTGACGGTTGATGGCGTAAGCGAAGGCTTGTCTGATTTTTTTGTTGTTGAAAGGCGGCTTGGTCGTATTGAAGACGACAGACTGTGTGCCAGGGTTGTCAGCGACCATCAGCTTGCCCGCGTCCTTCAGGGAAGGGATCGCGTCTGTCGGCAGCGTGGAAGCAGGATAGCCGCCCCAGTCGATATCGCCATTTTCAAACATGGAGAAAGCTGTATTGTTGTCTTCGATCATGGAGATTTCCAGGCGATCCAGCTTCACGTTTGATTTGTCCCAGTAGTTCGGGTTTTTGGTGAAGACGATTTTGCTTTTGTGTTCCCATGTATCCATGATGAATGGGCCGTTGCCCACGATCGTCTTCGCTTCTGCCGCCCAGTTCGGGCTGCTCTCGACTGTTTTTTGATGGAGCGGGAAGAGCGTCGGGAAGAAGGTCAACTCACGGAAAAATGGAGTAGGCGATTTCAGGTTGAACTCAACGGTGTAATCGTCGATCGCTTTTACACCTACGTCGTCGGCTTTTCCTTTACCCGTATTGTATTCCTCTCCTCCTTTAATGTAGTAAAGCTGATAGGCGTACTCGGATGCCGTCTTGGGATCGAGATTGCGTTTGATCGCGTACACGAAATCGTGGGCAGTGACCGGATCGCCGTTGCTCCATTTGGCGTCCTTGCGAATCTTGAAGGTGTAGTTCATATAGTCCGGTGTATTGGTAAAGCTCTCCGCCGTAGCATTGGTCAGCTGTCCGTTCAGGTCGTAGCTGGTCAAGCCTTCAAAAGCGGCGTAAATCATGTCGAAAGAGTCGGCGTCGACGGCGATGCCAGGGTCCATGGAAGGCGGCTCGCTGTTGATGCTCCACCGCAGCACCATCGGCTCTGTCTTTGTAGCCTCAGTCGGTGTGGCGGAGGGTTGCGAGGTTTGGCCCGCAGGCTGGGAAGGCGTCGAAGAGTTGGAACAGCCTGTGATTACCCCGAAAAGCAAGGTAAGACAGGTTGCAAGCGCAATGCCCTTTTTCATGTAAATCCCCCTTGAAAATGATAGAAACATATATTCAGAATATTTGTTGGCGTTTTTTTTAGCAAAGGTAATTTTTATATTTCCCGGTAAAAAATTTTTTCGTTTAGCTGATTAACAAAGTATTTGCTGTTAATAGTAGAAGACACTCATGTTCGTGCAAGCAATGAGGCAGTTAACTAATTTAGCGGGTAGAATGATGACAGCAGTAGACAAAGCACACGGCAAATGATAAGAATGAGGTAATTAATCATTTTAGCAGCTATCAAACCAGGTAGGAGTAAACGCCCTTATGTATAAAATCGGTGTGGTGGGTCCGCCCCCTTCAGTAGAGCGGATACTGGCTGTTGCCAATGAGTTTGAGCATGAAATCGAGTTTGTTCCTTTTACCTATGAAGATGCGAGAGAAGTGAGCCAGATTGTGCAGGAGCATAATCCGGAGTTTAACGGATGGTTTTTCTCTGGCCCGATTCCTTTTACGATCGCCAAAAATGTGCTGAGCCCGGATGCGAATATCGTCTACTGCCCGCCAACCGGCTCCAATCTGTACCGTTGCTTCATTCAGATGTCGATCGACCATGACGAGGTTGTGAAGCGTGTCTCCGTCGATATGATCGATTCGGAAGGGACGTATTTGCGCGAGGCCATGTCGGAGCTGGATATTCCCGCGGAAGAAATGCACGTCATGACCTACGACGAGCATTACGACCCGGAGGCCATTACGCAGTTCCACCTCTCGCTGTGGCGGGAGGGGAAGACGCAGGGAGCTTTCACGACCTTGTTTTCCGTCGAACGGGCTTTGCGCGATGCAGGCATCCCGGTCTATCGCGTGTTGATGACGAAGATGGAAATTCGCCAGGCGATGAAGATCGTCATCGAAAAAGCGAAAAGTTCGTATTTCAAGCATACCCAAATCGGCGTGGAAATCATTGAGCTGGAGCAGTTTGACAAAATTGCCGAGCGGGCGAAGACGCGGTTCCATCTCCAGCATCTGGAGCTGAAAATCAGGGAAATCTTGCTGTTGCTTTGCGAACGGCTCGATGGCTCCCTGATGGCAAACGGCAACGGGCGCTATCAAATTTTCAGTTCGCGCGGCGCGATTCAGCGGGAAATTGAGATGCTTCGGCATACGGTAGAGCAGCTTTCGCTGGAAGCGGACGTGCCCGTGGCAGTCGGCGTAGGCTTCGGAGACACGGCCTTTTCAGCGGAGAACAATGCGCGAAAAGCGGTCCAGCATGCCAAAGAACGGCCGCAGTTTGGGATTGTGGTCGTGCAGGATAACGGCGTGATGATGGAATCGGTGGGCGAAGCGGAGGAACTGGAGTACGCCTACCGTTCGAACGACCGCGAGCTTTTGGAAAAACTGAACAAGGCCAACGTCAGCGTCAAAACGTATTACAAGCTGAGGGCGCTTGTCCAGCGCATGGGCTGGAAATCATTCACGACAACAGACATCGCGGCGTATTTGTCCATGACGGTGCGAAATGCCCAGCGAATCATGGGCAGTCTGTGCGAAGTGGATCTCGCGGAATACAAAGGCGAGGAGCAACAGGCTATGCGCGGCAGGCCGAAGAAAATATATACGCTGAAAAAGTAGACAACACCCGACATTTCGGGTGTTTTTTTTGTCGATGGGAAGCGACTTTCGTGTCATTTCGTGGCGAGAGTTCGGAGGGCAGCGTTTTTGGCTGCGAGGTTTCGTCAAATCATGTAGAAGCAAGTAAGAAGTTGTCGAGAAAAAAGAAAAGAGAAAAAAAGGGATTTTTTCCAGAAAAAGCAAATAAGATAAAATGTTTCATACATTCATAATATTTTGATTGGGGGAGTTTTTTAGAATGAAAAAGTCTTATGTTGCAACCAGCTTGACTCTTAGTATTGCCGTGGGCGTGTCTGGCTTCGCATCGGTTCCGGCGCTGGCCAAATCCAAAGACATCGACTACAGCAAGGAGTGGGAAACACCGCAGTACATCGGGGAGAAGTGGGAACCGGATGGAGAAAAAGGCGACGATATCGTCTGGTCCTACCTCGAAAATTACAAAGATCAATTCCAGATTCAAGGAGATGTCGCCGATCATTTTCAAATTGTGAATGAGGTTCGCAACAAGGAAACGGACACAAAGCACTACCGTTTGCAGGAGGTCTATAACGGGATTCCGATTTACGGTTTCCAGCAAACCGTTCACATAGACGCTGATGGCTCTGTCACGTCTTACCTGGGGCAGTTCATTCCCAATCTCGATAACAATGATGATCTGACAAAGAAACCGAAGCTTAACGCACAAAAAGCGTTGAAGAAAGCGATCAGTGATGTGGAAGACGAAGTGGGCGAAAAGCCGGACTTCGTAAATGATCCGGAGGCAGAGCTGTATATTTACGTACATGAAAACGAAGCTTACCTGGCGTATGCGGTTGAGCTGAGCTTCCTGGACCCGGAACCAGGTCGTTGGATGTATTTCATCGATGCGCATAGCGGAGACGTGATCAACAAGTACAATACGATCGACCACGCAACAGGAATCGGAACAGGCGTGCTCGGCGACAGCAAGCAGTTCGAGACTTCGCTGCAAAGCGGCAAATATGTGATGAAAGACACGACGCGCGGAAAAGGTATCGAGACGTATACTGCCAAAAACCGCTCCACGCTTCCTGGCACGCTTATGTCAGACAGCGACAACAATTGGACGGACGGAGCGGCAGTCGATGCGCACGCCTATGCGCAGCAAGTGTACGACTACTACAAAGACGTCCACAATCGCAACAGCTATGACAACAAAGGCGCCTTGATCCGCTCTACTGTCCACTACGGCAACAATTACAACAATGCATTCTGGAATGGCTCGCAAATGGTGTATGGAGATGGCGACGGCAGCACATTCATATCGTTGTCCGGAGGTCTGGATGTAGTCGCTCACGAATTGACCCACGCTGTAACCGAAAAGACAGCGGGGCTGGTGTACCAATACGAATCGGGAGCTTTGAACGAGTCCCTCTCCGATATTTTCGGTGCGATGATCGACGACGACGATTGGCTGATGGGAGAAGACATCTACACCCCAGGAACAAATGGAGATGCGCTGCGTTCCCTGGAAGACCCAACAGAGTATGGCGACCCGGATCACTACAGCAACCGCTATACCGGCTCCCAGGATAACGGCGGCGTTCATATCAACAGCGGAATCAACAACAAAGCTGCGTATTTGCTGGCAGAAGGGGGCACGCATCACGGGGTAACCGTGAACGGGATCGGTCGCCAAGACACAGCGAAAATCTACTACCACGCGCTGACTCATTACCTGACGCCGTACTCCAACTTCTCTGCGATGCGCCAAGCTGCTGTTCATTCGGCCACTGACTTGTTCGGTGCAAATTCTCCGCAAGTAGCTGCTGTGAATGCAGCGTATAGCGCGGTAGGCGTGAACTAAACAATAAAGCATGGCAAAGAGGCAACCACTCAACGGGTGGTTGCTTTTTTGTATGTAAAAAAGCAGACGAAATCATTTTCTTATGGCAAAAAACCAGTGGGAAGTGCCGTTGGAAGGAAAAATAACTTAGGTCTAAAGTGCTGGTTTGGTCAGGTCTGGAGTCCTGGATAAATCATGGAAGCTTTTCTATTTTTCAAGAAGTCAAACAACTCTATTGAAAAAAAGTTACTCAGGTTATATAATTCAATTAAACGAAATTGTCTTTTTGTATTCGCATATTGTGAATGGTGACTGAAACAAAGACCAGGAAAGGAGTATCGGCACGACGACAAGCTTTACTGCGTTTTTGGATGAATGGATTGCGTTGAGATTAAAATGAAAGGGCTTTCACTTTAATGCCAGCATCCAGACTGATCACTCATTCAGAACGTCGTTGTTTCGCCAACGAAACAAACGAGAATGATGGTTACCAACAGAAAGAAACGGCCTAGGGGGAATGCTCAATGAGTGCAAACAACGTACAAATCGATCGGAATGAGCGATATTCGCAAGGAATCGGCCTGGTGAAATGGGTAGAGCGAGTGGGAAACAAGCTGCCGAACCCGTTCATGCTGTTCCTTTATTTGATTGCTGCTTTGATGATCATCACTGCTGTTTTGTCTATTTTCCACGTCACAGCAATCGACCCGATCAAAAATGAGCAAGTCCAGGTAAAAAATCTGCTCAGCCAGGAAGGCTTGCAGTGGCT
Organism: Brevibacillus sp.; assembly: GCF_003521185.1. NCBI lineage: Bacteria > Bacillati > Bacillota > Bacilli > Caryophanales > Paenibacillaceae > Brevibacillus > Brevibacillus sp. The sequence goes on along the minus strand of NZ_DOTK01000066.1, from coordinate 125,671 downwards.
TTTGCCCAACATCATTAAAAACTTCTCCGGGTTCTTGCCGCTCGGTTCGATCTTGACGCTGATGCTTGGCGTAGGGCTGGCAGAGAAGGTCGGTCTGCTGGAAGCAGTCATTCGCAAAATGTCGCTGCGCGTCAGTGCGCGCTATGCCAGCTATCTCGTTGCTTTCATCGCGTTTTTCAGCCACGTGTCTTCTGACGCTGCGTTCGTGATTATGCCGCCGCTTGGCGCGTTGATCTTTTTGGCTGTCGGACGTCATCCGGTGGCAGGGTTGCTCGCCGCGATTGCAGGTGTTGGATCAGGCTTTTCCGCCAATATCCTGATCGTGACGACAGATGTGTTGCTGTCCGGGATCAGCTCGGAAATTTCCAAGTCGGTCGATCCGAACATCACTGTGAGTGTGCTCGACAACTGGTTCTTCATGTCCGCGTCCGTCCTGCTGCTTTCCGCGGCGATTGGTTTTATCACGGACAAATTTGTGGAGCCGCGTCTGGGTGTTTACAAAAGCGAAGGCAAAAACGAAAGAAAACTGGAAGATTTGTCCGATATCCAAAAGAAAGGCTTGCGTGCCGCTGGTATCGCAGCGCTGGCGTTCATTGCCGTCATGGCTGTGCTGGTCGTGCCGGAAAATGCGCTCTTGCGTGATCCGAAGCTGGGAACAGTCGTACCTTCTCCATTCATTTCAGGGATTGTTCCGATCATCTTGCTCTTTTTCTTCACCGTAGCGATTACGTACGGAATCAAAGTCGGAGTGATCAAAAAGCAAAATGACATCCCGGCTCTCTTGACTGACCCGATCAAAGGCATGGCAGGATTCATCATCATGATTTTCCCGCTGTCCCAATTCGTGGCGATGTTCAACTGGAGCAACATGGGCAGCTTCCTGGCGCTCTCGATTACCGATTTGCTGGAGCAAATGAACATGAGCGGAGCACCTGTGTTTATCGGCTTGATGTTTTTGTCCGCGTTTCTCTGCATGTTTATCGCCAGCGGTTCCGCCATCTGGTCGTTGCTTGCCCCGGTGTTTGTACCGATGTTCATGGCGCTTGGCTTCCATCCGGCATTCGCGCAGGTGGCGTTCCGGGTTGCCGACTCTTCGGTCATTCCGTTTGCGATCGTCTCACCGTTTATCCCGCTGTTCCTCGGCTTTTTGCAGGAATATAAAAAGGATGCGAAGCTGGGCACCTATTACGCCTTGATCATGCCGTATCCGATCGCGATCTTTATTTTGTGGACATTGCTCTTAGTTGTTTGGTATTTCTTGGGTCTGCCAATCGGCCCTGGAGTTTATCCGATCATGAAGTAGAGATGACTCCAGAATGAACAGGAGGAATTGATATGTTGGATCTGGTTTCCCTTCGAAGAGATTTTCATATGCATCCGGAAGTGGGCTTCACAGAGTTTCGCACCGCTTCCAAAGTGGTAGAGTTGTTGACTTCCATGGGCTATGACGTCATTTACGGACAAGACGCGATGGATGGCGATTCCCGCAGGGGATTGCCGTCCGAGGAAGTGCTGGAAGCCGCATACGAAAGAGCGTTGCGGGACGGCGCCAACCCGGAGATCGTCGCGAAAATGCGCGGCGGCTACACGGCGGTGATCGGCGTCAAAAAAGGCAGCAAGCCCGGACCTACGGTGGCTTTTCGCTTCGACATGGATGCTTTGCCAGTTTTGGAGAGCACCGATGCAGACCATTTTCCGCAAGCGCACGATTTCCGCTCCCGCTATGAAGGCAACATGCACGCATGTGCCCATGACGGGCATACGACGATTGGGCTTGGCGTAGCATCCGCGCTGGCAGCAGGGGATTTCGCCGGGACGTTGAAGCTGATTTTCCAACCTGCGGAGGAAGGCGTTCGTGGCGCGTACTCTATCGTGCAAAAAGGGATGCTGGATGACGTGGACTACATTTTCTGCCACCATCTGGGGGTTAACGTCCCGCTTGGCGAAGTGCATGGCGGCTCTTACGGGTTTTTGGCTACGACCAAAATGCTCGCTCATTTTTACGGCGTTTCTTCCCATGCGGGCGCATCGCCGGAGCAGGGGAAAAATGCGCTGCTCGGCGCGGCTACAGCTTTGCTCAACATTCATGCGATTCCGCGTTTTAGCACAGGGGCGACTCGCGTGAATGTGGGCGTGCTGGAAGGGGGAACAGCGGCAAATATCATTCCGGCTTACGCGAAGATGATTGTCGAAACCCGTTCGGTGTCTGAGGAGGTCAACGCCGAGGTGGAACAGCGCGTTCGCACGATTATCGCGCACAGTGCAGCTATGCATGAGCTGGAGCACAAAATCGAAGTAGTGGGGGGAGCGATCCCGATCAACTACGACGAGGAAATGGCTGTGTTGGCTTTGGAGGAAGCCAAGCAAGTCGAGGGCTTTACTTCTTTTAAAATGGGCGAGTACAACTCGATGGGCAGCGAGGACGCGAGCTTCATGATCAAGCGCGTTCAGGATCGCGGCGGAAAAGGAACGTACATGGCGATCGGAACCGACATTCCGGCTCCGCACCATCATCCGAAATTCGATATTCAGGAAGAAATTTTGCCGCGCAGCGTCGAGCTGCTGAATCGGATTGCAAGACGGCTTCTTACGTAAAAGAAACCCTCTATCGCTCTCATGCTTTGATCAACTACGACCTGGAGAGGATGTTTCTTGATGGATACCAAACGCATTGCAGAAATGATCGAAAGTAAACGGGATTCTTTTATCAAAGTGAGCGACCGCATCTGGGAGTTCGCGGAGACGCGCTTTCAGGAGTACCAATCGGCTGAGCTGTTGGCGCAAACGCTTGAGTCAGAAGGCTTCCAGGTGGAGCGCGGAGTAGGCGGGATTCAGACGGCCTTCATCGGCAGCTTCGGCAGCGGAACTCCGGTTGTGGCGATCCTGGGCGAGTTTGACGCGCTGTCGGGAATGAGCCAGAAAAAAGGCCAGGCCAAGGAAGAGCCGGAGGTGCCGGGGGCAAACGGACACGGCTGCGGACACAATCTGCTGGGAACCGCTTCGCTTGCGGCCGCAGTAGCCGTGAAGCAGTATATGGAAGAAAACAATTTGCCAGGTACGGTTCGTTACTACGGGTGCCCAGGGGAAGAGGGCGGCTCAGGGAAGTCGTTCATGGCGAGAGCCGGGCTGTTTGACGACGTGGACTTCGCCCTTTGCTGGCATCCGATGGGCTACAACAGCATCATGGCAGTCGAGTCGCTGGCGAACTACCAGGTGTATTTCAAGTTCAAAGGCAAAAGCGCTCACGCGGCAGCGAGTCCGCATCTGGGCCGCAGCGCGCTGGACGCAGTCGAGCTGATGAACGTCGGCGTAAACTACTTGCGCGAACACATCATCACGGATGCGCGTGTGCACTATGCGATCACCAATTCTGGCGGGTTGTCGCCAAACGTCGTGCAGCCATACGCAGAGGTGCTCTACCTCGTTCGTGCGCCAAAAGTCGATCAGGTGCAAGAAATTTACGAGCGCGTGTGCAAAATCGCCAAAGGCGCGGCGATGATGACCGAAACGGAAGTCGAGATCGTGTTTGACAAGGCTTGCTCCAATCTGGTGCAAAACCGGACGCTGGAAGAGGTCATGTACAAAAACTACCAGGAGCTGGGTGTTCCCGTGCATGACGAGGCGGAGTTGCAACTGGCCAAAGCGATGCGTGCCACGCTGTCTGAACAGGAAAAGGCAACAGCGGAGAGACAGTCGCCGGGTACGCCTGACCCGGACATGGTGACATGGCTGAACCCGTACAACGGCGGGACGATTCCGCTGAACGGCTCGACAGACGTTGGCGATGTAAGCTGGATCACTCCGACCGCCCAGTGTACGACTGCTTGCTTTATCAATGGTTCGACTTTGCACTCGTGGCAATGGGTGGCGCTGGGAGCTACTTCGATGGCGCACAAAGGCATGCTGCACGCGGGAAAGGTCATGGCTGCTACGGCGGTGGACATGCTGCAAAACCCTGAGCTGATCGCGAAGGCAAAAGCGGAGCTGAAGGAGCGACTGGGCAGCAAAGAGTATGTGTGCCCGATTCCTGACGGGGTTATGCCTTCGGTGAAAAAGTAAAGGATTGTTATCGCTCCTCATGTGTTGGCTTGTGGGAGGTAATAGGTAAGTTTCATAGGTGCAAGAAAGGTGCAGCTTCTCATTTTATTGTGAGGAGGCTGTGCCTTTTTTGTTGGGGTGGCTAAATTTCGGCAAGCTTGGGGAGAGCAGGCGAGGCGGGGTATAAATCAGTTTGAAAGGTGGATAAAAAGGATTATCTTGATCCTGTTCCAACAAAAAATGACAATGTCAGATTGAACATTGTCATTTGTGACTGCTTTGAGGAGGAAGCTTTGTTTGCGAGAAACTATCATCGCTTTATTAAGTGCAACACATAGCGTATTTATATTGGTCTTCTTCATGTATCCAAACTGAACCATCTTTTTCAATTATATAGCGAAATTTGTGTTGGGATAGTTCATTGATTACAGCTGGATCGTTTGACTCGAAAATTTTCACATACTTTTCTTTCGAAGAAGTATTGATTGAAATGATTAAGATAACTACAAGCAATACAGGAACTAAGAAAAGAATCAGTTTGAACGGGCTTATTGTTTTCATCATGATAGACCCCCGAGCAAAGTTAGATCACAATAACCTAGGTGTCAGCTTCCATCTTATTATGACAGAATTGACGCCGAAAATGGAATTTTATTCAAAATCCGATTCTCGGCCTGTGAAATTGATTGATCCCAAGGGCACCTTTGGGCTGTTCTATCATTGGCTGGCTACTTATTTTTATTCGCATGATGGGACAGTAGGTTGCGTTAAAAAGCAAAACAAACCTGCACATGAACAGCCCTGCGCAGGCGCGAAAAAGCCGTCAGCTGACTGACGGCTTTTTGATGTCATTTTGTCGTTCTCTAGCTGGCTTACTCACTCCATTCCTTGCTGCACTTGCCCTTCTTTCCCGCGATTGACGAAAGACAGAAGCTTGTTTCCGGCATTGATCGCTGCCTGGATGATGTAGCCGGTGGTAAACGACAGCACGATCGTTCCGTAATAAATCGGTCCATCCAGCAAAAAGCTGAGCGTCAAAAACAGGCAGGCGAGCGAGATTTCTGTCCGTCTGAACGTCCACTTCATTCGCTGCGAGACGACGAGCACGAAAGCCTCTTGCGGCGCGGTGCATACTTGTGTGCACACATACAGTCCGATGCCGCTGCCGATGCACAGGTTGCCCAGGATCAAGGTCAGAAGCGGCGGGAGCGAGCGGATGCCGTCCATCAGCGCATCGATCGAGCCGATCATGTCTACGAAGACAGAAATCAAAACCATGACGACGACGGCCCCGATCGTAATATAACGCCGATCCATAAAAAAGACGATGCATACAAACGTAAAGTTGATCACAAACATCCAGAAGCCAATCGACACTCCGAAGTTTTGGAACAGGGCAATAAACAGGGAATCATAAGGGCTGAGACCGAACGAAGTAATGGTCGTCATCATATTGATGCCGAGGGCAAGAATCAGCAAACCTGCGACAAACAGCAGATACTCAAATTTGAAGCGAAACACGAGGGCATGGCTCCTTTCAAGATCGTTGGAAGTAGAATACGGTGTGGAACGCTTTTCAGAGCAAGCAAAAAATTTGCCCGGAAAAGTTGGCTGCACTTTCACAGCGATCCGGCAAGCTTTTCAACTGGTGCAAAGGAGGGGATTCTCGTTATGATGGAGAGAAGAACGGTTCGAATGAACAGAGGGGTAATTGGGAGTGGCTAACATTCGAGAAATAGCAAGGCTGGCGGGAGTATCGGTCTCCACGGTGTCGCGCGTCCTGAACAATCATCCGTACGTCAATGAACAAAAACGCGCGGAAATCATGCGGATTATCGCGGAATTGAATTATGTGCAAAACAGCAATGCCGTCCATTTGTCGACCGGAAAAACGAAAGTGATCGGCGTCACGCTGCCGCTCGTCAACAATCAATACTACAGCTCGATCATCGAAGGCATTGCCGCAGAGGCAGCCCGTCATCAGTACAATCTGATGGTTTGCCAAACAAACAATGTACCTGAACAGGAGCACAACATTTTACGCCTGTTGAAAAACAAGAAAATGGACGGGCTGATCATGTGCTCGCGGTCCACTTCTTGCGAGCTGCTTGACGAGTACGCCGAATACGGGCCGATCATCACGTGTGAAGCCAACCAGACAGCCAGCGTGTCCAGCGTCCATATCGACCACTATTTGACCTTCCAAATTGGCATGGAGTATTTGATCAGCAAAGGGCATCGGAAAATCGGCTATTGCATCGGCAGAAAAAACAGCTTCAACAGCGCTCATCGCAAGCGCGCTTACCACGACATGCTTCGCTCAGTAGGTGTGAGGCCATCGGCTGACTGGGCTTTTGAAGATTGTCTGATCGTGCAGGACGGAAAAGACGTCGCTCGCCATATCCAGCAAATGAAAGAGCCGCCGTCTGCCCTGCTGGTGTCTTGCAACCATATTGCCGCAGGGATTGTAAAAGAGGCTGGCAGTCTTGGGATCAGCATCCCGTCTGACCTCGCCATCGTAGGCTGCGACGACCAGCCTGTCGGCGAGCTGTTGGAAATCACGACGGTTTCCAGTCCGAGTACCTTGATGGGAAACTACGCTTTTGAAATGCTGTACGAAAGAATTTTGCATCCATCGAGCAAAAAAGAGTCAAGAGAGCTGGCACCGATTCTCGTGGAGAGAAGAACGACCTAAAGCCTTCTCCTTTTAAAAACAGCACAGACGATCAACTTACACGAATTTACATTTCATTCACACGCTATCCATCCCTGCTTTATATCCGTTTGCTAGAGTGGAATAGACGAAGGCAACTGGACAGGGGGCGAAGAATGGATGGAAGTACGGATTGAATGCGCCAAAAAAGAAGATTTTGCCGAGATGATTACGCTGGCCGACCTGACATTGCCAGATCGCATGAATTTGCATGAGCTGAAAAAATATATGGAGCTGTTTCCCGAGCTGATCTTCAAAGCGACAAGCGGTGGCGAGCTGATCGGTTTCAGCTGTGCAGGCATCGACATGTACCAGACGACAGGCTGGCTGTTGTTCAGCAATGTCCGCAAAGATTTTCAAGGACAAGGCATCGGCAAACGTCTGATTGAAGCCAGATTGCAAGCATTGCGCCGCTTCCCGACGCTGCGGACGGTGCTGGTTACGGTGAGCGAGACGAACCATTCTTCCGTTCGCGCTTTGTCTGCCCACGGTTTTCGCCTGGCGCGCGCCGAACAAGATTACTATGGTCCGGGCAAGCATCGTCACGTACTGGAACTGCCTGTTTGGCCCATGGCGCATCCGGCAACGGAAAGCCCGCGCTGGGAAGATGACGTTCAAGCCATTTAAAAAAGTCCATAGACAGACGGCTTCGCCAGCATGTTTTGGCAAAGCCTTTTTTTATTTGGATACAATAGCCAACAGCCGCAGCATGGGCGGTTTCTTGCTATACTAAGCAAAGAAAGCACGCTGCACGGCGGACGAGCGCCAGGCGGGAGGAAAGGACAGAACATCAACAGTGAGACGGTTGTGCATCATCGCCTGCGGAGCGAAAAAAATCTGGGATGTGCTGCCCGAGGCGAAAGCGACAGAGGCGCAGCACGTCTACCAAAGCGCGTTTCACAAAGCAAGCCAGGCATACGCCCGGACGTTTTTTCAGGAATGGGCCATCCTGTCGGCCAAGCACGGTTTTTTATTGCCGAGCGATATCGTCCCGGAAAACTACGACCTGGCTTTCGGAACGAAGAGCGAGGAGATCATGACGATTGACGAGCTGATCCGGCAAGCGCAGGACAAGCAGCTAGACGATGTGGACGAGGTCGTCATGCTCGGCGGGAAAAAGTTCACCGGGATTATGCATGCCGTGTTTGGCGAAGAGCGGAGCCATTTTCCGCTTGCGGATTGCAAAGGCATCGGCTTCATGCTGCAAAAGCTGAACAAGGCAGTGGCTGATAAAGAAGAAATAGGAAAGGGATGAGAGGATGGATTCACTGCAACAGTTTTTGTACAAGCTAAAGCTCGTGCCCCGGCTGCTGGAGCCTGCGAACTGGACGGACAGAGAGCATGAAATTGTCGGAGAGCATTTCCGCTATTTGCAACAGTTGCTCGCAGAAAATCGGCTGATCCTCGCCGGGCGCACGCAAAACATGGACGAGACGACATTTGGCATCGCGATTTTTCTGGCTGAATCGGAGGAAGCGGCTGCTTCTGTCATGGCAAACGATCCCGCTGTCAAACAGGAAGTGATGACAGCCGAGCTGTATCCGTATCGGGTTGCCCTGTACAACAGCCAGTGGGAAAAGTAGAAAAAAGCCGAAGAGCCTGTGCGCCAAAAAACGCGCCAGGCTCTTGCTGGTTGAAACGAGATTTGTTTACTGCCCGATGATGATCCGTTCTTTTGGATGGTGATAGCGTGCGATGCGGTCATCGCGCTTTAAGAACAGCAGCAGGTTGATAATGCCGACCCGCCCGATCATCATGATGATAATCAGAATCAGCTTGCCCGGCGCTCCCAGTTGGGTCGTGATTCCGGTAGACAGCCCGGTCGTACCAAACGCCGAGCAGACCTCGAACAAAATGTGCTGGAACGGCAAGTCTTCCAGCCAGACAAGCATGATGACGGCCATAAACACTAGGACGATGGCGATGAAAAAGACGACGAACGACCGCATGATGTCTTCATCGACCAGTTCCCGTCCGAATACTTTCACGTCCTTGTAGCCGCGCATATTTGCGAAAACGGTTGCGATCAGCACGAAAAACGTCGTCGTCCGAATCCCGCCGCCCACGCTGCTCGGCGAGGCACCGATGAACATCATCGCAGACAGCATGATGAGCGTCGGCGTGGAAAACAGGCTGATTTCCGTAGTAGACAAGCCGCCGCTTCGCGAGGAAACCGAGTGGAACAAAGAGTAGAACAACGATTCATCCCACGATTTGTCGGCGAGAAAATGCTGCCGTTCAAAAACGTAGATGAGCACAGCGCCGATGACAATCAAGGAAAAGAAGGTCAGCGTAGTAATTTTCGTAAACAAGGAAAAGGTGAAGCGTGCTTTGGCACGGCGATAAGAAAAATACGTGCGCAGCTCGACGAGTACCGGGAAGCCGATCGCCCCGCAAATAATCAGCAGCATGACGATGGTCTGAACGATGTAGTCGTGCGTAAAGCCGAGCAGGGAATTGCCGTGCAGATCGAAGCCCGCGTTGGTAAAAGCGCTGACGGAGGCAAAGTAGCCGTGGTAAAACGCGTCGTACCAATCGGTGTAATAACCGGCGATCATAAAGTGGCTCCCCAAAAGGATCGTGCCGATCAACTCGATGATCAGTGCCATGACGAGAATGTTGCGCATCAGGTCGACAAGCCCGGACAACGTGGAGCGGTTGTGGTCCGTCGCGATCCAGATACGCTGCTCCAGACCGATTTGCTTGCCCAGCAACATCCAGAAAAACGTGCCCAACGTCATGATCCCGATCCCGCCGACCTGAAACAGCAAGGTCAAAAACAAAATGCCCCACTGGTTGAACACCTCGTGAATCGTGATCACGGTCAACCCGGTCACGCTGATGGCGCTCGCAGCCGTAAACAGCGAATCGATGTACGAGAGCGAGATTCCGGGGTTATGGAAAAACGGCAAGCAGAGCAGCAACGACGAGACCAGAATCAGCGCGACATAGGAAAACACGATGATTTGTACGGAAGTCAAACGGCGTTTTTGATTGGAAGATAACAAAATAAATGGCCTCCTGAATAAACTTCATGAAGGTAATCATACCAAAAAAAGATTGCGAGCAAAAATGCCCGTTGTTGACATTTTCATGATTTTTGCGGAGGAGACGGTTTTATCCATCCAAAAATATTTGTTGACAATTCAGGCAAATCGGTGATAAAGTTCAGAATGTATTAATTGGAAATCGAAAAATGTTAAGAAAGGTGGGTCTGTCATGAAACGCAGTGTAATGAAGCAAATGAACAACTGCATACATGACGTAACCCCTCCTTTGATGCAAGCTATGTAGTTTTTCCCTAACTCCATCAAATGGCGCAGGTTACTGTCTTTGTAGCCTGCGCTTTTTTATTTGATTCTTTTTGGTCGGATAAAAAGGCATGTTGCCCCTTGTGGCGATATGCCTTTTTTCGCCTCCAAAAGGAGAAAACCCGGTTGAGACGAGAGGAGAGAGCGGCAGATGTTTTCGGTTTTAACAAAGCTGGACTGGTTTTTCAAGGAGCATTGGAAACGCTACACAGCAGCGATTCTGCTGCTGATTTTGGGTGGCATCCTGGAAATTATTCCGCCAAAAATTATCGGAGTGGCGATCGACGAAATGCAGCTGGGCACGTTGACGGGGGAGCGGTTGTGGAGCATCCTGCTGTTTTATATCGTTCTTGCTATCGTGACGTACCTCATCAACTTCGTGTGGATTTGCAAGCTGTTCGGCGGGGCTTTTCTGGCCGAGCGAACGCTTCGTTCCAAGCTGATGACCCATTTTTTGCGCATGACCCCGACTTTTTATCAGCGCAATCGCACAGGCGACCTGATGGCACGGGCGACGAACGATCTGAAGGCCGTCTCGATGACGACGGGCTTCGGCATTCTCACCTTGGTTGATTCGGCCAGCTTCACGGGTGTAATTATTTTGACGATGGGCATTTTTATTAGCTGGAAGCTGACGCTGGCTGCCATTTTGCCCTTGCCGATCATGGCGTATGCGATCAATCAGTACGGCAAAAAAATTCACGAGCGCTTTTCCAAGGCGCAAGACTCTTTTGGCGAGCTGAATGACCGGGTGCTGGAATCAGTCGCGGGCGTCAGGGTCGTTCGGGCCTATGTGCAGGAGACGGCGGATCAGGAGCGCTTTTCGAACAAAACGCGGGAAGTGTTTCAAAAAAATATGGAGGTCGCCAAAGTCGACTCGCTGATTGAGCCGACTGTGAAAATACTGGTTGGCATCAGCTACATGATCGGGCTGATCTACGGCGGCTATCTCGTTTTCCGGCAGGAGCTGACACTGGGAGAGCTGGTTTCGTTCAACGTGTACCTGGGGATGTTGATTTGGCCGATGTTTGCGATTGGCGAGCTGATCAACGTCTTGCAGCGGGGGAGCGCCTCGCTGGATCGCGTGAACGAGACATTGGCGTACGAAGCCGATGTGACCGATCACGAACAGCCGGCAAGGCTTGCCAAACCGGAGGCGATTCGTTTTGAGCAAGTGAGCTTTCGCTATCCGGGAACGGTGCAAGATCAGTTGAAGAACATTTCGTTTACTCTGAACCGTTCCCAGACACTCGGCATTGTCGGGCGAACCGGAAGTGGCAAATCGACGCTGCTCCGGCAGCTGCTCCGGGAATTTCCGCTGGGGCAAGGCGCAATCACCATCAACCAAATTCCGCTGGCGCAGATTGAGCTGGACAATATCAAAAGCTGGATCGGCTACGTGCCGCAGGAGCAGATCTTGTTTTCCAGGTCCGTGCGGGAAAATGTGATGTTCGGCAAGCAGGACGCTACCGAAGAGCAACTGCAAGAAGCACTGAAGCTGGCAGCGTTCGCGAAAGACGTTCAGTTTTTGCCGGAGGGACTCGACACGCTGGTAGGCGAAAAAGGCGTGGCACTGTCCGGCGGTCAAAAGCAGCGGGTGTCCATCGCGCGGGCGTTGATGACCGACCCGGAGATTTTGATTCTCGATGATGCGATGTCAGCCGTAGACGGCAAGACAGAAGCCGAGATGATCGCCAACATTCGCCGCGAGAGGGCAGGCAAGACCACCTTGATTGCCACGCATCGCCTGTCCGCTGTTGCCCATGCCGACTGGATTCTCGTCATGGATGAGGGAAAAGTCGTCGAAGAAGGGACGCATGAGCAGCTTTTGGCCTGGGGCGGTTGGTATAAAGAGCAGTTTGAGAAGCAGCAAATCGAAGCGCAGTTGACAGAAGGCGGGTGAACGGATGAGTACGGGAAAAAGGTTGTTGCACTATGCATTGCTGTTTAAAAGGACGATTTTGCTTGCACTTTTGATGCTGTCAGTTGCCGTAGGCGCAGAGCTGACAGGGCCGTTTTTGGCGAAAAAAATGATCGACACGCATATTTTGGGGATCGAGTTTCCTTGGTATGAGACAGAGCAGCGCTCCGATTCCGTTTTGTACCGGGAGAAATGGTATACACGGCAAGATCACCTGGCAGAAGGAGAGCGCACAGGGCAGGAAGTGCGGGTGTTGCAAGTAGGGCGGGACTACTACTTTCTCGAACAGCCACTTGCTTTTGACGGTCAGCGCACGATAGCGGATGGAAAGCTGACGATTCAGAGCGGTTCCCGGCAAGCGGTCTATCCGGTGTTGCCGCTCAGCAATCAGGAGCTGTTCGGATTCTTTCGACCGGAGACGAGCGGTCTGCTCGTTTTGGCTGCTGCTTATCTCGGTTTGCTGGTGGTCGCGGGTCTGTTCCATTACGGGCAAAAAATCTTGCTGCAAAAATCGGCCAATCTGGTCATCCGCAAGCTGCGAGTCGATGTATTTGCCCATATCCAGCGGCTGCCGATTACGTATTTTGACAATTTGCCTGCGGGAAAAATCGTGGCGCGTGTGACGAATGACACGGAAGCGATTCGCGAGCTGTTTGCCAACGTGCTCGCGTCCTTTTTCACCAGCGGCATTTACTTGATCGGAATATTCGTGGCGCTGTTTTTGCTCGATGTCAGGCTCGCCCTCGTCTGTTTGCTGATTTTGCCGATTATGGCCGTATGGATTGTGTATTATCGCAAACGAGCCTCTGCCTTCAACCATGTGATCCGGGCGAGGATCAGCGACATTAACGGCATGATCAACGAAGCGATTCAAGGGATGCCGATCATTCAGGCGTTTCGCAGAGAAAAAAAGACGATGCAAGAATTTGGCGAATTGAACGAAGAGCTGTTTTCGTATCAAAACAAAATGTTGCGCCTCAACGCTACGGCTTCCTTTAACCTGGTGCAACTGGTGCGCAATGCGGCGTTTGTGCTGTTTATCTGGTACTTCGGCGGAGCGTCTCTTGGCGTGGGCACGCTGTTTTCGCTCGGCGTCCTCTACGCATTCGTCGATTACCTCAATCGCCTGTTCCAGCCGATTACTCAAATCGTGAATCAGCTGGCGAACTTCGAGCAATCGCTGGTTGCGGCACAGCGGGTTTTCGAGCTGCTGGATGAGAAAGGGATCGAGGTCGATACAGGCACAATCCCGTGCTATGAGGGCAGCGTCCGGTTCGACGACGTCTCCTTTGCCTACCAGGATGACCAGTACGTGCTGAAAAACATCTCGTTCGAGGCATGGCCGGGCGAAACGGTGGCACTGGTCGGCCACACAGGCTCGGGGAAAAGCTCGATCATCAACTTGCTGTTCCGCTTCTACGATGCCAGCCGCGGAACGATCTCGATCGACGGGCGCAACGTCCTCGATTTGCCCAAGCAGCAAATTCGCCAGCATATGGCGATCGTGTTGCAGGACCCGTTTTTGTTTACCGGGACAATCCGCTCCAACGTAAGTCTCGATGATCCGGACATTACTGCGGAAAAAGTGGAGAAAGCGCTCCGGGACGTCGGAGCAGATCAACTGCTGCGCACATTGCCGCGCGGTTTTGATGAGCCGGTCATTGAAAAAGGGAGCACGCTCTCGCTGGGGCAGCGTCAGCTGATTTCTTTTGCCAGAGCGTTGGCGTTCGACCCGGCGATTCTCGTCCTGGATGAAGCGACGGCGAGCATTGACACGGAGACAGAAGGCATCATTCAAAACGCCCTGGAAGTGCTGAAAAAAGGACGCACGACCTTTATCATCGCGCACCGATTGTCCACGATCAAAAACGCCGATCAGATTCTTGTGCTGGATCGGGGCAGAATTGTCGAGCGGGGCAGGCACGATGAATTGATGGAGAAACGCGGCAAGTATTATCAGATGTATCAATTGCAGCACGGTCAAAAGGAAACGCAGCCGCTGGTTGCCAACGCTGCGCGTTTGGACAGTTCGCCAGCTTGAGGAAAAGAAAAAGCTGCCTTGCCGGAAGCCCCCCCTGTTGTGTCCAGCTTTCAGGGGGCGCTTCAACGGCCAAAGGCAGCTTTTTTATTTGGGGGGCGACCTCTACATAATAAAGAAGTAGATGACAGCAGCCAGTGCGATGCGATACAGGGCAAACGGCACGAGTTTGATCCGGTTGATCAGCTTCAGGAAGAAGCGGATCGCAAGCAAGGCAAACAAGAAGGCGCTGATGAATCCGACGATGAAAAATGGCAAGGAGTCGGCAGTGATGTATTGCCAGTGCTTCAACAGCGACAAAAAGCTGGCGCCAGCCATGACGGGAACCGCCATGATGAAAGTAAAGTCGGATGCGGCTCTGTGGCTGAGACCGAGAAGCACGCCGCCGGAAATCGTCGATCCGGAGCGGGAGAAGCCGGGCCAGAGCGCGATGCATTGAAACAGTCCGATGAAGAACGCTTGCTTGTACGTCATTTGGTCAACAGTGGTTACTTTCGGACGTCCCGGTCTGAACCAGTCGGCTGCGATCATCAAGAGGGCGCCTGCGACAAGCCCGATCAGCACGGTATTGATCGAAAAGAGGTATTCGTCGATATAGTCTTCAAAAATCAGTCCGAGCACAGCTGCCGGCAGCAGCCCCACAATGACTTGCGAGAGACGGAGCTTGTGCCCGGGGCCGTTGCCATCTGGCGACATTTTTTTCAATCCGAGCAAACTGAGAAAACGGTCTTTGAACACGATCACAGCCGCCAAAATCGAGCCGAGCTGGATGACGACTTTAAAGGTATTCGCTACTTCCGAAGAAAACAGTTCTTTGGAGTGAAGCAACGTATCGTCCACAATAATCATATGCCCGGTAGAAGATACAGGAGCAAATTCAGTCAAGCCTTCGACAAGCCCGAGCACGAAGGCTACGAAAATATTCCAAAAATCCATATGTACTGTACTCACCTTTCTGATTGGCGTGCTTTATGTTTATGCTCTTATAGACATGGTCAAGATGCCTATCTTATTGTGGCGATAATGTAACAGCGATGTCAATAGCAACATTCTTTGTGCAAAGAGCCTTGATTAACATTTTGCGACAAATCGTAAACGTTTCATTTCGTTTTTGAAAAGGTTTGTTGCCGCTTTGTAAAAACTCGGGACAGACTACTCATTTTCCTTGCCGAACGGTATGATAGAAGAAATCGCTTTTTGACCAACAGGAGGTTCAAGCATGCCACATCTTATCGTTCGCGGCATACAAGCCGAGCAAATGGCGACGATCAGCGAGCCGCTGACAGAGGAGCTTGCCGCTTTATGCCAATGCGGTACCGACAATTTTACAATCGAATGCTTGCAGACGACAGGCGTTTTTGGCGGGAAAGTAGTAGAGTCTTTTCCGTTTATCGAGATTGGCTGGTTTGAGCGCGGACAAGAAACGCGCGACCAGTTTGCCCGGATTGTGACCCGGCATGTTCTCTCGCTCGGCATTCCGGAAGTCGAGATGGCTTTTGTCCCTTATCAAAAAGAAAGCTACTATGCCAACGGCGAGCATTTTTAGGAAGCTGACAGCCGCTGTCGATTTCCCGGGAAAGAAATGACAGATTCGACAAGAGCAAACACAGTTGCAAAAGGGCGCTTCATCCGAGAGTACGAGACGGATGAAGCGCCCTTTTTTTCTACTCTCAAAAAATTCATGTCACAAACAAGAGATCCCGATTGTTATTCATAGGGAAGGGAGGCAGGAGTGTGGAGAAAGCGCAAATCGAATATTTGCTCCAGGAGATCAAAACGGGTGCGATGGAGCAATTCGAAGTTATTATCGATCATTATCAACAGCCGATCTTTGCCTACTGCTATCACATGCTGGGCCATCGGCAGGATGCGGAAGATGCTGTACAAGAAATTTTGTTTCGCGCCTATGAGCGGCTGGAGCAATACACTTACTCGCTGTCTTTTTCAGCATGGATTTATAAAATCTCATTTAACCATTGCGCCAATGTGCTCAAGCGCAGAAAGCTGGCTCGCGTGCTGCCCTTTTTGTACAGCGGCGAGCAGCAGGGGCGAAATTTTGTCGAGGAAAAAATCGACCACGACTATTTGGGAGAGCCGTTGGAGCGTATTTGGTCGAAGCTGACGGCGGAAGAGCGGACACTTCTGTATTTGCGGGTGCTGGAGGAAAAAGATTACGAGGAAATAGCTGTCTTGCTGGACAAAAAGCCGGCAGCTTTGCGCAAGCAATTCGAACGTCTGCTGAAAAAATGCAAGCGCTATTTTCCGGCGATGGGAGGGGCAAATGATGGGCGACAATCCGTATAAACAACTGCACGAGCTTTTAGCCGCCAAGCCAGTCCCGAAAGTCGATGTGAAACAGAAAGTGATGGCTGCCATCGCAGCGAAAAAAATCGAGGAGGACAAAAAGGTGAAGAAAAAAATCGGGGTGTTGCTGACGATTGGCTTGTTGGCGGGAGCCTCGTCTGTATGGGCGGGCATGGAAGTCATCCAGTTGAAGAACGAAAAAGGCGAAGTCGTGATGGAAATGGATACGGGGAAAGGAACAGAGATTACATCGAAGACAGAAGGACTTCCTGTGGAGATGCAAAATGAATTGGCACAAGCAGAAGCGGATGCCGAGCGCAGGAGCAACATCATCAACGAGATTCTTGACCAGCTCAAGCCGGGAACATCAGCCGCGATTTACTGGCTGCCGAAACAGGAGAAAAAGGACAAAAGCGTAGAAGAGATTTCCTTGCGCGATCCGAACGTAGATGTCTTTTACAAGGCGATCACCTACACATCGCTTGCGGAGCTGGAACAAAAACTCGCGGATAAACGGTTCGCACTCCCGACCGAGCTGAACGGCGCTTTCCGCTTCGAATCAGGGGAAATCGAGTACAAGCCGAGCGACAAGTACGATGTGGCGGCGATGAAGGCAGAAGCGATCAAGAACAAGAAAGAATACGTCGTCAAGGAAATTCCGACCTCTGACAAGTTTGACTATGTGCATGTCGCCTACAGAGGCGCAAAGGGCGGGATCACCGTCGAAGTCCGCCAGGCAGAGCTTGGAGCAAAGACTGGCTCCAATGCGACTGGGGTAGAAAAAGTGATGCTTGGCAAAAACGAAGCTGCTCTGATGACGTACAAAGAGGACAACCAGCCCGATTTTCACTGGATCGTATGGATAAAAAACGGGAGCGATCTGGAGTACAGCGTTCGCGCCAAGGCCACGACGGTTTCCAAGGAAGAGCTGATCAAGCTTGCCAAACAATTGAACGAGCATAAGTAAAAAAAAGCCCAACAAAGGCCGTGAAGCTACTTTGTTGGGCTTTCTGCGTGTTCCAGCGGCGCTTTTTTGCTGACAAGCTGCTTTAGCGCGTTCAAATTAATCATGACGATTCCGGCGATGATCGCCAAGCCTCCAGCCAGGGAAGACAGGTGAAGCGGCTCCTGGTAAAGAACGGCACCAAGCGTCAGTGCAATCAGCGGCGATATATACAGCCAAGTGGATGGGAAGAGCGGATTGGTTTTTGCCACGAGCCAGTAAAAGATCGAATGTCCCATCATCGAGCCGACGAAGATCAGGTAAAGCAGCGAGAACACAGCCTGGGACGAAAACAGAAACTCTGTGTGCACTTGCTCGGTAAAAGCAGAGATCACAAGCAGCAGAACACCTCCGTACATCATCTGGGCGGCATTTAACGTAATGGGCGAGACGTCCTTGAACTGTTGGGAGACGCGCCGGGAGTAGACCGCACCTGCGGAATAAAACAGCTGTCCAACCAGGACGGCGACGCAGCCCGCGATCCAGAGCACGCTGAAAGAAAAAGTCAGACCGGGCAACAGCAGCAGCGTGACCCCTGCCAAGCCTGCCAGACAGCCAGCCCAGGAGATGGCGGACAGCTTTTGACGCGAAAGCCGGGTTTGCAAAAGCATGACCAGCAATGGGGCGGTAGCGGATAAGACTGCCGCGATGCCAGAGCTTATATGCTGTTCTGCCCAGTATAAGGTGGCAAACGTGCCGAAGGTCAGGCACAATCCCGTGAGCAGCATTTCTTTTCGCAACAAAAGGGAGACGCGGGCCTGCTTTTTCCAGACCATGAAGGCAAACAAGATCAGTCCCGCGAGAAAAAAGCGGATGCCTGCCGAGAAAAAGGGTGGCGCTCCGGCATCTACCCCTACTTTGATGGCTAAAAATGTCGTCCCGAAGATCAAGCACATCACGATATAATTGACGAGTACCATATGGTGATTCCTCCTTTTCCCCATCATAAAGGGAGAGGAATAGAACAGATGAAATCGAATAGAACAGTTGAAGAAAAGTGACGTTACAATTGCAGGGGAGGGGGCTGGTCGGGATGAAAAGAGAAGGTTTGTCAAGCGTGCACGCCGACAAGCTGTTTGAACAAGTGTACGATTACGTGCTGGACGGAATCAGACGCAAAGACTGGAAGGAACACGAAAAGCTCCCTTCTGTGCGGGCACTGGCTCTGAAGCTGGATGTGCACCGCCTGACGGTTTTCAAGGCGTATCAGCTGCTCAAGCAAAAAGGCTATGTCTACGTCAAAGATAAATCCGGCTATTTCGTTCAGCCGGGCGGCATGCTGGCGACGGCCTCGCTGCATGACCCGATTGTGTCTGCTTATGTGCAGAAGAGCCACCTTTCGGAAATTCACCAGGTCCAGGCGACCTATCAGTTTTCCAAAGCGCTGATTGACCCGAATCTCCTGCCCAATCTGTACTTCTCGGAATACGTGAAAAAAGTGTTCGACCTGTATCCGAAAGTGCTCGGCACGTATTCCACTACCCAAGGAGACGAGGAACTGCGGGAGGCTTTGTGCCGCTATTACACGGAACGGTTTCGCTTTTACTTGACCCCGCAAGAGCTGATGGTCACGTCCGGGTCGCAGGAAGCGATTGATTTGATTGCGCGTGTGCTGGTCAAGCCAAGAGACGTAGTTTTGCTGGAGCGGCCCACGTACAGTCCGGCCATCGACGTCTTTTTGCGCCAGGGAGCGAACATTCTGGCGGTGGAGATCACTCAGCACGGCTACGATCTGGAGCAGGTCGAACAACTGATGCGGACGCACAAGCCGCGTCTGTTCTATCTCAATCCGACTTTCCACAATCCTACGGGGTTTACGGTTCCACTTGCACAGCGCAAGCGGCTGGTAGAGCTGGCGGAGATGTATCAGTGTCTCTTGATCGAGGATGACCCGTGCCGCGATCTTTACTTTGGGAAAGAGCCGCCTTTGCCGATGTTTGCCTACGACACGGCCGGGTATGTCATCTATTTGCGCAGCTTTAGCAAATATGTCGCTCCTGGACTCGGCATCGGGACGATCGCCTGCCGTCCTTCGCTGATGGCGTATCTGCTCAGCGCCAAAGCGTTGTCGGACAGCGGGACGCCGCTCTTGAACCAAAAAATATTTTTGCACTATTTCTTCTCGGAGCGGATGCAGCAGCATTTGCTGAAGCTGCGCACGGCATTGGCTGTGCGCAAAGACATTATGGAGGAGGAGTTGGCCGCAACAGACTGGGAATGGAGCAGTCCGACAGGCGGCTTCAACTTGTGGATCAGGCTGCCGGATTCCACGCCGATGGAAAAGCTGCTCGGCCAATGCATCGAGCAATCGATTACGTTTGTGCCCGGCATCATTTGCGATCCGCAAAGGGAGCTTGCCTCGTGGATTCGCCTCAGCTTTTCCTATCTGAATGAACAGCAGCTGCGCGAGGGGATCAGGCGGTTTGTCAGCGAGGTTCGTTCTCTGACGGCGCAGGCTGAGGAATAGAGCGTGAAAAAAACAGACCCCTGCAACGGAGTCTGTTTTTGGTTTTTTTCGCCGTTCGGCAAACAGCAATCAGGAAAGATTTTTGTTCAGTTCCTTCAGCTCTTCGCTGGTCAAGTTGCGCCATTGCCCGATCTTCAAATTGCCCAGTCTGATGTTCATGATGCGGACGCGTTGCAGCTGCCGCACCTGATAGCCGAATGCCTGGCACATGCGCCTGATTTGTCGATTCAAGCCTTGGGTGAGAACGATATTGAAGACGCGCTCGTTTACTTTGGTGACTTTGCAAGGCTTGGTTACCGTGCCGAGTATGCGCACGCCGTTTGCCATTCCTTGCAAAAATGTGGCGGTCACAGGCTTGTCGACAGTGACGATGTATTCTTTTTCGTGGTTGTTTTCCGCACGCAAAATTTTGTTGACGATGTCGCCGTCATTGGTAAGCAGGATGAGTCCCTGCGAGTCTTTGTCCAGTCTGCCAATGGGAAAAATGCGCTCCGGGTGGTTGACGAAATCGACGATGTTTCCTTTGACGTGCAGCTCTGTAGTGCACGTGATGCCGACAGGCTTGTTCAGGGCGATGTAGACGTGCTTTTTCTTCGCGCCGAGCGGGTTGCCATCGATGCGCACATCATCGCCAGGCGAGACGGTGCTCCCCAGCTCGGCAACGAGGCCGTTGATTGTCACTCGTTTGGCATCGATCAGCTTGTCGGCCTCCCGCCGCGAACAGATGCCCGTTTCACTGATGAACTTGTTAATTCGCATGGACAGTTCCTTTCGCTAATTGCTGTTGTTTTTCTATGAGCTTCTTTTTCCACGGCAAAGACAGCTCCTCGATTTCTAGCATGGTAGAAATCGTTTCTTCCGAGAGCGACTGGTTGTGGAAGTACAAATGATGAATGGAGGCGACAGTCACTTGCTTGGGATGGGGAGTCAACAGAGTAATGGCTGAGTCCGGTTTGATCGTGCCTTCCTGCAAAACGCGGAAGAAGTAGCCCGTGTAGCCCGTCTCCACGACTGCCTTGAGCAAAAGATTGTTGTTGTTGCGCTTGTTGATGGTGGCACAAGGGTATCTGCCCTGCGACACTTGCAGGATGGTGTCTCCGATTTGATAAATATCTCCGATGCACACCTGTTCTTCTGTCATGTTGGACATAGTCAAATTCTCGCCGAAGGCCGATTGCGTCAAGCGTTGGCCGAATTTCTTTTCCCAATGGGCATAATGTTCAAAAGGATACGCGCACACGACGCGATCAGGCCCGCCGTGATAGGCGTGATTTGCTACGTCGTCTTCGTCGATTTTTGCAAAGCGGACAACCAGCTCGCTGGCTTCGTCTTTCCCGATTCCGGAGAGAAAGTCCTTGCCGTTGTAGCTCAAATTTTTCGGTAGCCCTTTACACAATGAAACGATTTTTTGGTCTGACATGCTCTTTTCCACTCCCGGTCGCACGTTTGGTTCTTTTCATTATTCCATACTATATCATATTTTTTCTAGGCTCCAAGGCAGATGGGCACCATGGGAAGGTTCTGGTATGATGATGGAAAGGAATTGACAGGAGGCTTACGCGATATGCAATCATTTGGTGTGGCATTGCACACAGATAAATATCAGATCAACATGATGTACGCGCACTGGGTAAACGGAACGCACAATCAGAAGGTGGTCTTTGAAGCTTTTTTCCGCAAGCTGCCTTTTGGAAATGGCTACGCTGTTTCCGCTGGTCTGGAGCGAATCGTACACTATATAAAAAACTTGCGCTTTGAAGAAAGCGACCTGGACTATTTGCGTGAACAGGAAGAAAACTACAACCCGGCCTTTTTGGAGGAATTGCGCAATTTGCGTTTCCAAGGCTCGCTGTACTCCGTCAAAGAAGGGACGATGGTTTTCCCGAACGAGCCGCTGATCCGCGTGGAAGGACGCGTCATGGAGGCGCAATTGGTTGAAACCGCCCTGTTGAACTACATGAACTACCAGACACTGATCGCGACGAAAGCTTCCCGGATCAAAAACGTGGCGGGCGACGACGTGCTGATGGAATTTGGTACGAGACGGGCACAGGAAGCAGACGCTGCCCTGTGGGGAACGAGAGCGGCGTATTTGGCCGGATTTGACGCTACCTCCAATATGCTTGCGGGAAAAATGTTCGGCATCCCGACAAAAGGAACACACGCTCACTCCTGGGTGCAAAGCTTCGAGGATGAAGAAGAAGCATTCCAGCGCTTTGCCGACGCTCTGCCGAACCAGGTGACGCTGTTGGTGGATACATACGATACGCTGAAAAGCGGCGTCCCGCACGCGATATCGGTCGGGAAAAAGCTGGCGCAGGAAGGCAAAAAGCTGACAGCCGTGCGTCTGGACAGCGGAGACCTCGCTTACCTGTCCACCAAGACGCGGGAAATGCTGGACAAAGCCGGGCTGACCGATGTGAAAATCGTCGCCTCCAACGATCTGGATGAACATACGATCATGAACCTGAAAGTGCAAGGGGCCAAAGTCGACAGTTGGGGCGTAGGTACACAGCTGATCACGGCGGCAGATCAGCCGACGCTCGGCGGTGTGTACAAGCTGGTGGCGCGCGAGGACGCCAATGGCGTGTTCCAGCCGACGATCAAGATTTCCGGCAATCCGGAGAAAGTGACGACCCCTGGCATCAAGGATATGTACAGACTGATCGATCCCGACACGGGCAAGGCGATTGCCGATTACGTGTGCTTCCCGGAGGAAACGACGATTGCGCAAGGCGCACCTGTCCAGTTGCTGAATCCAAGCCATCCGTATTTGAACAAGCAATTGACCCGTTACCGGGCAGAAGCTTTGCTCATCCCGGTGTTTGTCGCCGGGGAGCTGGTGTATCAACTGCCGACGCTTGCAGAAATCCGCGAGTACCATCGCGAACAGCTCAAGCTGTTCTGGCCGGAATATTTGCGGATGCTCAACCCGGAGCATTACCGTTTGCATATTAGCGAAGACATGTGGGAAACAAAAACGAGGTTGATGAAAGCGTATTTGAAAAAATAGGAGCAGCCGCCCGGTGCAGCAAAACATGCATCGGGCTTTTTTTATTTTTGACGAAAATAACACAATAATGTGAAAACACAAAAAATAAATTGTCTGAATTTGGTCCTTTCGTATATAATGACTCCATTCATCCTTTAGCTCTGTGCCAGGGTGATGCACGATAGGTGGGGAGGATCAAGCATGCAAAAGACAGTAGAAAAAGAGAGTCTGAATCCATACGAGATTGTTCAGAAGCAAATCGATGCAGCCGCGGCGTTGCTTCGTTTGCCGCGCGAAGCCGTCGAAATCTTGAAAAGACCCAAGCGAGTGCTTGCCGTCCATTTTCCCGTCAAAATGGACGATGGCAGCGTCCGCGTTTTTGAAGGGTACCGTTCCCAGCACAACGATGCGGTGGGGCCAACCAAAGGGGGCATCCGTTTTCATCCTGACGTCACGATGGATGAAGTAAAAGCGCTCTCCATGTGGATGTCGTTCAAATGTGGAGTGGTCGGTCTGCCCTATGGAGGCGGAAAAGGCGGCGTTATCTGCGATCCGCACGAACTGAGCCGAGGCGAGCTGGAGAGAGTGAGCCGCGGTTTCATGGAAGCAATCGCAGACATCGTCGGACCGGATACAGATATCCCTGCGCCGGATGTGTATACGACACCGCAAATCATGGGCTGGATGATGGATACATACAGCCGATTGAAGGGCGCTTATTCGCCAGGCGTCATTACGGGCAAGCCGCTTGCAGTGGGCGGGTCAAAAGGCAGAAACGAAGCGACGGCCCGCGGTTGCGTCTTCACGATTTTGGAGGCGTTGAAAGACTCTGGCCGCAAGCCGCAGGAGACGACCGTAGCCATTCAAGGGTACGGAAACGCAGGCAGGATCGCGGCAAGGCTGTTGACTGAGCTTGGCTTCCGAATCGTCGCCGTGAGCGATTCGCGCGGCGGCATCTACCGCGAAAAAGGACTGGACATCCCGAAAGTCGGACAATGCAAAGATGCGTCCACGATTTTGGATTATCCGGGCGCTACCGTGATCAGCAATGAACAGCTGTTGGAGCTGGAAGTGGACATTTTGATTCCTGCCGCCCTGGAAAATGTGATTACAGCGGCAAATGCGAGTCAGATTCGGGCCAAGTGGATTGCAGAAGCGGCCAACGGCCCAACGACCCCTGATGCCGATGCGATTTTGCGCGAAAAAGGAGTCGTGGTCATTCCCGATATTTTGGCGAATGCAGGCGGTGTGACGGTTTCCTACTTCGAGTGGGTGCAAAACTTGATGAATTACTACTGGTCCGAGCAGGAAGTGAACGACAAGCTGCAAACGGCCATGGTCAACGCTTATCGCGCGGTGGCGGAGCTGGCGGACCAGTACAAAGTCGACCTGCGCACAGGAGCGTACATGATCTCGCTTTTGCGCATTACGGAAGCGATGGAGGCACGCGGCTGGATTTGACAAGTGGGCATACGGAACCGAAGCAGCCTCTCGCATGTTTTTTGGCGGGAGGTTTTTTCGTTCCATCCCGTTGCAGAAAAAGACCTGCTATTTTTCCTGGAATAAAGGTATAATGATTTGACGAAAAAGTTGCACAATATTAAAACATATATAAGCTCGTTACATGTGCCGCTTTCCTGTGTTTCCCACGCGCGATTTTTCCATGTCGCTTCTGGTTCAAGCAGGAAGCCAAGTATTTTTGGCGAATTAGTCGGATTATTGTTTTTCTACCTGTTTTGCAAAGAATGGAAAGGGGGATCTTTATGCCAATCAAACTGCCCGACGAGCTTCCAGCGGTGGAAGTGCTGGCCCGCGAAAATATTTTTGTGATGAAGGAGAGCCGTGCGTTTACACAAGACATTCGGCCGCTGCGAATCGTCATCCTGAACCTGATGCCCGTGAAGGAAACAACGGAAACACAGTTGCTTCGCCTCCTGGGGAATACTCCCCTACAGGTGGAAATCGTTCTGCTGCACATGTCCAGCCATACATCCAAAAACACATCGGAAGAGCATCTGTCGATGTTTTATAAAACGTTTGAGGAGATCAAGGACCAATACTTTGACGGCATGGTGATTACAGGCGCGCCTGTCGAGCAGCTCGACTTTACGGAAGTGACGTATTGGGAGGAAATGAAGACCATCCTCGACTGGAAGCTGACGAACGTGACTTCGACCTTGCATATTTGTTGGGGAGCGCAGGCTGGACTTTATCACCACTTTGGCGTACCGAAGCATCCTTTGCCGGAAAAAATGTTCGGGATTTTCCCTCATACATTGAACAAGAAAAATGTGAAGCTGTTCCGCGGCTTTGACAATTACTTTTACATTCCTCATTCGCGTCATACGGAAAACCGCCGGGAGGACATCGAGAAGGTGGCCGAGCTGGAGATTTTGTCCGAGTCCAGGGAAGCGGGAGTGTATGCTGTCGCGACGAAGGACGGCAAACAAATTTTCGTGACGGGTCATTCCGAGTACGATCCTACCACGTTGCAGGACGAGTACCAGCGGGATGTGAACAAGGGGCTGGACATCACTGTTCCGCGCAATTACTATCCCGGAGATGATCCGAGTCAGGAGCCGATCGTCACCTGGCGTGCCCATGCCAATCTGATGTTCTCCAACTGGCTGAACTATTACGTCTATCAGGAGACGCCGTACGACCTGAACAACAAGTGACACACGCACAACCATCCGAGAAATCGGGTGGTTTTTTATCAGTTGACGTAGTAGTGACTGACAGGTAGTGTGAGGGTAATAATCAAGGAAAAGCCAGCGGCATCTCATATACAAGCAAGGTGGGAGTTTCTGTGATGAAAAAAATCGTGAAACAGGACCAGGATGTTATCAAGCAGCACAACAAGCTGATGATTCTCGATATTATCAAAAAGCAGCGGCCGATCTCCCGGGCCGAGATCACGAAAATTACGAGAATGAGCGCGACCTCGATCGGCCGTTTTGTCAGCGAGCTGTGCGAGGAGGGCGTAATTCGGGAGACGGAGCTGACATCGTCCGGCGTCGGCAGGAAGGCGATCATGCTCGACATTGAGCCAGGCGCGATCTATACGATTGGGGTCGACATCGAGAAAAAGCGGATCAGCTTCGGCATGATGGACTTCAGCGAGACGATCATCGCCCATCACCGCGTAGAACACAAGGCGTTGGCAGGGACGCCCGAAGAGACGGCAGCCCTGATTTGCCAGGAAATTCGCGGGATGATTGAGCAGCGGGGCGTACCAGCGGAAAAAGTAATCGGAGTAGGCATCGGCGTGCCTGGCGTGATCAACTACGAGCGGGGAGTCGTCGAGCTTTCCTCTACGTTGGGCTGGAAGGACGTAGCTTTTGCTGGCTTGATCGAAAAAGAGCTGGGCATCAAGACGGTAATTGACAATGACTTGAAGGTCAAAATCCTCGCCGAATATTTGTACGGATCGGCAAAAGGCTCGAACAAGACAGCCCTGATCGGCATCGGGACAGGCATCGGCTCTTCTTTGATCATCAACGGCGAAGTGTTTCGCGGCGGCTCGAACAGTGCGGGCGAACTGGGACATACAACGCTCGATCCGAACGGCAACTTGTGCGAGTGCGGCAAGCGAGGCTGCCTGCAAACGTATATCGATGAAAACGCGCTGATTCTCGAAGCGCGGCGGGTCAAGGAAGTGGCAGACGTCCGTGAGGTATTTGCCGCTGCGAGAGACGGGGAGCGCTGGGCGAAGGAGATCGTTTCCCGCACAGCGCTGTACATCGGGATCACGATCAACAATATCGTCTGCATGTACAATCCCGATACGGTCATTCTCAGCGGCGACCTGGTGGAAAATTACCGCGAGATTGTCGAGCTGGTCGAGGAGCATAGCGACCAAGTCATCTGGGAGCCATTTCGCGGGAAATTCCGGGTGATTCCATCCGAACTGAGAGGAACGGCGATCGTCATGGGAGCAGGTGCTCTGGCGATGCAGCACTTTGCGCCACTCGCAGGAACGTGGGGCGAAGACTAGAGCAACATTGGCCAAAAAACATTTATCAACCCTCTCTAATATGCCGATATAGTAAATAGTGGAAAATAGATATAGAGAAGAAGGAGAGAAAACCGTGGCGAAGAAAAGCACGTACATGCGCGGCTGGCAAAAGGTTTTGCTGACGTTTGCCCTGACAGTCGGAACGATTCTTTCCGGCATCAGTCCTGTAACTGAGATGGCAAAAGCAGAGACAACAGCCAATCAGACCAAGAAACTGTCGAAGCTGACGATCAAGGACAAGACGGTCCGGTTGAAAAAAGACGGTATACAGCAGTTGAGCGTGATCGCGCAGTATGCGGACAAGACGACGGAAGATGTGACGCACAAAGCGGAGTGGTCCACGTCCAATAGCAGCATCGTGGCGGTAGAAGCGGGACTTTTGCGAGCGACAGGCAGCGGAACGGCAAAAGTAAAAGCCAGCTACGGCGGCAAATTCGTAACTGTGACGACAGAAGTAGAAGTGATCACGAAGCTCGTTGCCGACCAGAAAAAGCTTGTGTTAAAATCGGGAGCTGCCAAGCAAATCGCGGCAACCGCTACGTATTCGGACAAGTCGACAGCGAATATAACGACAGGGGCAGAATGGACGAGCGCCGATCCACAGATCGCGACAGTGGCCAACGGACTGGTGACGGCTATCTCCTCCGGCAAAACGAAAATCAAAGTAGTATACGGCGGCAAAAACGTGGTCATTCCGGTAGAGGTAGACATCGTTTCCACGCTGGAAGCCGATCAGAAAAAGCTGTATACACGCCCTGGCTTCTCGCAGGCGGTCAAACTCACGGCTGTAATGAGCAACAAAGAAAAGACAGACGTCACAAGCAAAGCGAAGTGGGCGTCTGACAACGTGAAGGTAGCAACGGTCGAAAACGGCGTGGTCACTGTTACCGGATCAGGCAAAGCCAAAATTACCGCTACTTACGGCGGGAAGACTATCGCGATTCCGGTCGAGGCTGCGGTTATCTCCCGACTGGAGCTAAGCGCAAAGCAGCTTCAACTGAAAGTCAACGAATCCAAGGATGTGCAAGTGGCTGCCATCTACTCGGACAAGACGAAGGCCAATGTGACGGCTGAAGCGGAATGGATGAGCGCAGACAAGCGCGTGGTAACTGTGGCAGGAGGCAAGCTTACAGCTCTTGCAGCAGGCCGCACGACGATTGTCGCTACATACGGCGGCAAGATGCTGACGGTTCAGGTCACTGTAAAATAAAGCAGGCAAAGCAGCCAGGGCGCCAAGCGCGTCCTGGTTTTTTTCATGGATTCGCCACCTGTGGTAAGCTGTACATAAACAAGGATCGAACGAACGGATCGCGTGGAGGCAGCGGATGGATATTCGACAACTGCAATACTTTGTGGAAGTAGCCAAACAAAGAAATTTTACAAAAGCAGCCAATGCCCTTCACGTCTCTCAGCCATCTATCAGCAAGATGATGAAGGCGCTGGAGGAGGAGCTTGGCGTCGTTTTGCTGGATCGCTCGGAGCGGAAAATGGAGCTGACCGAGGCGGGAGAGCTGGTGTACGGCTATGCGACAAAAGTGCTTCAACTGATGGAAGGCATGTCCTCGTCCATAGCCGAGATTCGCAATGTCGAGCGTGGGCGGGTAAAAATGGGCATGATGCCGACGGTAGGCTCCTTTTTGCTGCCAAATGTCATCGCCCTGTTCAAAAAACAATATCCGGGCATCGATATCGAAATGAAGGAGTACAGTGCGAAGCTGCTGGAAGTTCAGGTGGAGCAGGGAAGTGTCGATCTCGGACTGACCGTTTTGCCGACAGATGCGGAGAAATTTGCCGCTGTCCCATTAGTGTCCG
The DNA here is from genome assembly GCF_003521185.1 of Brevibacillus sp. Classification (NCBI taxonomy): domain Bacteria; kingdom Bacillati; phylum Bacillota; class Bacilli; order Caryophanales; family Paenibacillaceae; genus Brevibacillus; species Brevibacillus sp. The sequence goes on along the minus strand of NZ_DOTK01000066.1, from coordinate 97,054 downwards.
AAGACGTCGTCGCGATTGCTCATCAAAAGCATTGGCTGGCGGGGATGGATGAGGTGAATTTGGCGCAGTTGAAAGACGAGGACTTTATTTTGTTCACCGAGGAGTACGCCATTCATGATGTGGTTCGCCAGGCGTGCATGAAGAGCGGCTTTGAACCGAAAGTGGCGTATATGAGTTCCCTGTGGGATTTTGTCGGGGAAATGGTAGCGACACAGCTGGGGATTTCCTTGCTGCCCCGTTCGATTGTGAGACGCCTGAACAATAGCCAGCTGCATACAGTGAACATCGCTTCGCCCGTGATTGATTGGCAATACGCCTTGATCTATCGGAAAGACAGCTATTTGTCCCATGCGACACGGGCTTTTATCGACTTCGTGAAGCAGCATTTATCACCATAACCAAATGGAATAGAAATCATGATATATATGTATTGTACGAATGGAATCGGGACGCTTTAGAATGAAGGTACCAACATGAAGGAACCGGAGTGGTCTCGATGAAAAAATGGTTCTTGCTCTTTGGGCAAGTTTTGCTGTTGTTTGGATTTACCTGGGTGGGAAAAGGAATCGCTTCGTTTTTGCCTATTCCTGTGCCCGGCAGCTTGATCGGGCTTTTGCTTTTGTTCATTTGTCTGCATAATGGCTGGGTGCGTCTGAAGTGGGTCGAGGCGGGAGCCACCCTTTTGTTTTCGCAAATGATCTTGTTTTTCGTTCCTTCGCTCGTCGGCATGATGCAGTATCCTTGGCTGCTCGGAGGAAAAGGATTGCTCGTGTTGATCGTCGTCGTCAGCGGATGCGCGCTGGTGATGGTTTCGACAGGCGTTGTTGCTGAGCGGTTGTTCAAACGTGGTGAGGTGAAGCAGCTTGATCCTGTTGAAAACGTGTAGCGTCCTGCTGACCATCCTGTTCTTTTACGCAGCGAAGCGGCTGAACAAAAAGCGGCCGAGCTTGCTGTTTTCACCAGCCGTGCTCGCTCCGGCGGCGATGATTGTGTTTCTGCTCGTGGCAGGCGTGCCTTACGTCGAGTACAGCCAGGCGACTTCCTGGATTAGCGAGATGATGGGCGTGGTGACAGTCGCTTTCGCAGTGCCGCTCTACCGGAACTGGGCGATTTTGATGGCTCACAGAAGAATGATCTTGCTGAGCTTGGCGACTGGCTCGCTGATCGCGATTCTCGCGGGCGTGTCTACCGCCATGCTGGTCGGATTGGGCCAATCGGCAGCGATCAGCGTCATTCCCCGCTCGATTACGTTGCCGATTGCGCTCAGTGTATCGGAAGCGATTGGCGGCATGCCGGCGATGACAGCCGTGTTCGGGATGCTGACGAGCTTTGCCGGAGTGTTTCTGGCACCGTGGGTCATTAAAAGAATGAAGCTGCGCCATCCCGTCTCGATTGGCTTGATGTACGGCATGGGAGCGCACATGCTGGGGATGGTCAAAGCGTTCGAACGCGGCGACACGGAAGGCAGCAGCGCTACTTTGGCCGTCATAGCCGGGGCGATGATTACCGTCGTGTGGGCATTTACATTGATGCCTTTGATCATGTCGTGGTTCGCGGTATAACGGCATGGAGAGTGAGGAGCTTCTTGGCAAGCTCCTTTTTCACGCGTATAATTGTATAAATATTAATATAAATTTATAAAAATACAAAAAGGTGACGCGCTATGAAACTACAGTCATTTTCCTTGGAGCAGTATGAAGAGGTCGTCGAGCTTTGGCAGCGGGCAGGGCTGGCGCTGTCCCGCTCGGATTCGCTGGAGGGATTGCGGCACAAGCTGGAGCGCGACCCGGAGCTGTTTCTGGTAGCCATCAACGAGGCAGGACAGCTCGCGGGGGCGGTAATGGGCAGCTACGACGGGCGGCGCGGCTGGGTCAATCACCTGGCAGTCGATCCGGCTTATCAGGGCCAGGCACTGGGCAGCCGCCTTATGCAAGAGCTGGAACGGCGGCTGGCGAACGTAGGCTGTGAGAAAATCAACCTGTTGATCGAGCCGGAAAACAGCGGTGTGCAAGCTTTTTACAGACAGCTGGGCTTTACCGCTGACGAGCTGATTTTCATGGAAAAATGGATCGATGCCCCCAAATCTGACGAGAAAGGTGTATGATAGAGGGCGGGTTTAGACAGCTAGGCAGGAGGCAGCATGAATCATGAGACCTTTATACGTCGGATTGTTACTTTGTACCAGCTTCCTTTGGGGAGGCAATTTTGTCGTCGGTAAATTTTTGGTGGGACATGCGTCATCCTTGACCTTGACCAACTTGCGCTGGCTGATCGCCGTAGCCTGTTTGCTGCCAGTGGTCTGGATTCGCGAAAAGCGGATTCTGCCCTCGCGTCAGTCGCTTATCCCCTTGATTTTGATGGGCGTTACGGGTGTAGCTCTGTTCAACTTGTTCATGTTCTGGGCACTGGAGCGGACGGATGCGACCAACGTCGGGCTTTTGTCCACGCTCAATCCGGTTTCGATCGCCATTTTTTCCTTTTTGCTGGTGAAAGAAAAAATTCGTCCGTTGCAAATCGTCGCCATGCTGATTTCTTTCGCGGGGGTGCTCGTCGTCCTGTGCAAAGGCGACTTTGCCCATTTGTCGCAACTGCATTTCAACACAGGCGATTTGTGGATGCTCGCTGCCGTTGCGATGTGGGGGATTTACTCCGTCTGCGGACGCTGGGCGATGAAAACCGTTTCGCCGATGATGTCTACCCTGTATTCGGGGCTATTTGGCGTTATGCTGATGCTGCCCTTTAACGCAACGACATTCACTGTCGAGCGTACGGACTGGACATTTTGGCTGTCGCTGTTTTACGTCGGGGTACTGGCGACAGTCGTCAGCATGGTCATGTGGAATGTCGGGGTGCAAAAAGTCGGGGCGACCTCGGCAGGCATGTTCCTCAACTTTAATCCGGTGTTCACCGCGATCCTCGCTTTTCTGTTGCTGGGCGAGACGATGAGCTTGCTCCAGCTTCTGGGCAGCGTCATTGTCATCGTCGGGTGCTACCTGTTTTCCAAGCTCAAGCATGTCCCGGCCAAAGCGGCAGGAGTGCTGGAGCAGGCAAGAGGCTGACACATGGACATGGGCGACTGCATACACATACGAAGGACAGTGTGTGTAGAGGAGGTTGCCCATGTTAATCATCAGCGGCAGACAGGCCAACCCTGCCGTTTTGGCAGACGAATGGGGATTGAACCGGGTACAGAGAGAAGTCGTGCAGCGGATGGCTGCGAGCGGGGAGGAATTTGTCTACCCGTCGCCGGAATTGCTTCAGTTCGAGCTGAAGATGAGAGATCATTTGGTGCGGTCAGCCATCGCGCTGTACGAGAGCGGAATTGCCTTTTCCACGTTTGAAAATTCACGGGCGAATCCCGTCTACTGGGATCGAACCGAGCTTGGCGGATTCCGGCTGCGGACGGGCGTCCCGCCATCGCAAGGGATTATCAACATTTTTCAGGAAGGGCGAAAATACGCGACAGAGTGCGCGACGGCGATGGTCATCATTTTGTATCACGCCGTGCTCCAGTCGATCCGGCGGGAAGACTTCGAGCGAATGTTTGCAGACATCCTGCTCTATGACTGGCGCTATGACCAGGATTTGGACTTGCGAACGACGAGGACGACCACCTTTTTGCCCGGCGATATTTTGTATTTTGCCAATCCCGATCACAATCCGGATAAGCCGCAGTGGCAGGGAGAAAATGCCGTTGATCTCGGCCGAGGGATGTACTATGGACACGGTGCGGGAATCCGCGACGCGGAATCGATGATCGAGTTTTTGAATGAACAGCGCAGGTATGGCGCTACCAGGTCGGCTTATTTGGTGCCGCAAGCGACGCGCCCGGGCTTTGCCTATTTGTTCCCGTATGACAACAAGCGCCCGCAGGTTCGCTTCGAACAGCAAGCCATGGAGATGAGCAGTCGGATCACAGCTCGCATCGGTTCGCTCTTTTGGGAATGGTGAACGAAAAAGCCTCCGGCCGCTAACATGGCGAGAGGCTTTTTGTTGATCGTCAGGAAGAAAAGCGGCTGAGCGAAAAGATGGACAGATCGAGCGTGGAAGTTCCGTCGAGGAGCAGCTGGCTCGTCGCCTCCCCTACAGCGCTGGCGAATTTGAATCCGTGACCGGAAAAGCCTGCGGCAAAGACGATGCCTGGATGCTCTGGATGACGATCGATGACAAAATGCTCGTCCGGCGTCATCGTGTAGATGCAGACCCTGCCTTGGCGCAGCGCCCCCGCCGCTTGCGGCATGTACGTCTCCAGAAACCCCCGGACATCCCCTTCATCAGACAAAAAGCTGCCGAACGTCCGCTCCAGTGTGTCAGGGTCGATAGCTTGTCCGCCGTCATGGCGGCCAATTTTGACGCCGCTGCCATCGATGCTGGGGAAGCCGTAGTAGATAGAATCACTGAGCTGAAAAACAAAGGCAGGAAAGCGATCGGAGCTGTACAAGCTTTCTTCCGCTCCGAACCAGGCCACGGTTTTGCGCGTGGGCACAAGCGGAACAGACAAGCCGAGCGAGTGCAGCAAGGGTGAGTTCCAGGCTCCGGCGGAAACGAGCAACTTTTTCCCGCGGTAGCTCTGCGAGTCTGTATGCACGATCACGTCTTCTTGATCCGTCTGCAAGCTGGTCACTTTGGTGTGGACAAGCAGTTCGGCGCCGGAAGCTACGGCGAGATCGCGGTAGGCGCGAATGCAATTTTCCGAGTACAAATATCCGGAAGCAGGTTCCAAACAGGCGTAAAAATCGTCAGGCAGGTTGATCCCGGCCCACCGTTCCCGGACTTCCCGGGCAGAGAGCACTTCGAGCGGCAAGGAGTAGCGCTCCGCACTTTCCCGCACTTCCTGTAAAAAAGCGCAGTCTTTCGCGCCAGCACTAAGCACACCTGTCTGGGAAAACAGCTTCATCCCGGAAGCTTCCTCAAGCTCTCTCCAAAGCTCCTGTGCCCGCAAGGCGAAAGGGACATACTGCTTGCCTTCTCCATAAGCGTGGCGAATGATGCGGGTATCTCCATGGTGGCTGCCCATCGTGTGCGGCGGGTCAAAAGCGTCAATCATCAGCGTGCTGACCCCGCGTTTGGCCAAATAGTACCCGGCCGCCATTCCCATTGAGCCAGCTCCGACGATAATCACCTCGTATGTTTGCATAAAGTTCTCCTCCTCTGTGAATCTGACCGACGAGCTTTTGCTTTTCATCCATTATAATATAGAGCTTGTGTTTTCATAGTGGCAATAAAAAGACGATTCAGACAATATTCTTTTCAAAATTTCGCGTTCCGTTTTTGTGTCAGAGCGGGTACAATTTGAACGGACATGTTTACCCCGAAATTCAAACGGGAATAGGGTCATAACGAGATCATACAACGTCAAGAAAAGTGGTGTTTTTATGAGATGGACGATCGGAAAAAAGCTCGGCAGCGCGTTTGCACTAATTCTCATTGTAATCGCATACATGGGAGCGATGAGTACATACAAGACGAGCCAAATGAACAGCAAAGTGGAAGAGATGAAAACGGTCTGGCAGCCGGGCATGGAAGAGATTTTGAAAATCAATTCCACGCTGGAAACGATCTACGGTTTGGATCAGACGATTCTCAACGCGGAGACGATTGCAGAAAAAAACAAATACGCTGGGCAAATTGATGAACACTTCGTATACATCGACGGGCTTTTGACCAGTTACGAAAAAACGATTTACAACGAGGAAGACCGGAAAAATTTCGATGGTTTGAAAGAAACCATGAAGAAGTACGAGATTTTCAACAAGGAATACGTGGAGATCGGAAAGAAGATGGACGTCAAGCGCGGGGCGACGCCGGAGGAGCTGGCCGAGCTGGGCAATGTGCGTAAAAAGGCGAGCGAGCTGTTCGGTGAGCGCAAGAAGTACATCGATGCGATGATCGAGTTCAACAGAATGGGGACGGAGCGCGCGGGAAGAGAAAGCGCCGAACTGTACGAGGCGCTCAAACGGGATAATCTCATTACGCTTGCCATTTCGGTCGCAGGGTGTCTGCTTCTCGCCCTCTGGCTGACGCGAAGCATTCGTGGCCCGATTTTGCGTCTGGTTGCGGAAATGAAGGAGGTAGCAGGAGGAAATCTGCTGGTGAAGCCAATGGTTGTCAAAAGCCGCGACGAAATCCTCGATCTGGCCAATTCCTTCAACGAGATGACCGACAGCCTCAAAGGCGTAATCCGTCAGGTTAGCGTCACATCGGAGCAGGTAGCCGCATCGGCGGAGGAGCTGACGGCAAGCTCTGAGCAAACAAGCCGGGCGACAGAGCAGATTGCAGTGACGGTGCAGGAAGTCGCTGCCGGTACGGATCGCCAGGTGAAAAGCGTGGAGCAGGGAGCGCGGGCGATCGACGATATGTCCCGGGGCATTCGTCATATCGCGGGGAACGCCCAACAGGCATCCAACATGGTTATTCAGGTTGCGACAATGGCGGGAGAAGGAAATCAGTCCATCCAGGCTGCCGTCTTGCAAATGAACGCCATTCACGATTCGATTCGCGAATTGGCAGGTGTAGTCGATGGACTGGGCAGCCATTCGCAAGCCATCGGTCAAATTATCGAAGTGATTACAGGCATCGCGGAGCAAACCAACTTGCTTGCGCTCAATGCTGCTATCGAGGCTGCCAGAGCAGGAGAGCATGGGCGCGGCTTTGCGGTCGTTGCCGATGAAGTGCGGAAGCTGGCAGAGCAGTCGTCCCAATCGGCGCAGCAGATCGCGCAACTGATCAAAACGATCCAGACAGATACAAAGCTGGCAGTAGAATCGATGGAATCAGGAACGAAGGAAGTGCAGCAAGGGATTCTCGTCGTGCACCACGCAGGCGAGACTTTCGGGCAAATCCAGATGTCGATCACGTCTGTAGCGGATCAGATGCAGGATGTGTCCGCAGCAGCGCAGGAAGTATCCGCGCACTCCGAACAAGTCATCAAGGCAATCGAGCTGGTCAGCGAAGTGTCCGAGATTGCGGCAGACGGTACGCAAAACGTCTCGGCGGCTACAGAAGAGCAGCTCGCCGCGATGGAGGAAATTACGTCTTCCGCGACTGCGCTCTCGAACATGGCAGAAGAGTTGCAACATATGATCAGCCGATTCAAAGTATAAGAGACTGGCAAGCATACTTCGAGAACCATCGAAATGTTCTTCTACTAAAATGAATGCATAAAGCGTTTATTTTCGTATGAAGGAGGTTTCGTCGATGACGAGCCATGTTGCGATCCAGCCAAAAATTTTGTACTACGGTACACCTGTTGTTTTGTTAACTACCGAAAACGAGGACGGGACGACGAATATCAGTCCCATCTCCTCCTCGTGGGCGCTCGGCTATCATGTGATTCTCGGGCTTGGATACGGGTCGCAAGGACTGGAAAATTTGCGCCGCACGAAAGAGTGCGTGATCAATTTGCCGGAAGCGTCCATGTGGCGGCAAGTAGAAGCGTTAGCCCCGCTGACGGGCCGCAATCCGGTGCCAGCGTACAAACAGGAGCTGGGCTTTCGCCACGAAGCGGACAAGTTCCAGGCTGCCGACCTGTTCGCTCTGGAATCGGAGCTTGTGCGGCCAAAGCGGGTCGGCAATTGCCCGCTCCAGCTGGAGGCGGTCGTGAAAAACATCCGCATTCCCGACTACGCCGACTTTTTTGCCATCGTGGAAACAGAGGTCAAGCGTGTGCATGCGGACAGACGAATTGTGCTCGGTACGAATCATATCGATCCTGCGGCGTGGAATCCGTTGATCTACAATTTTCGTCATTACTTCGGGCTGGGAGACGAGCTGGGCAAAACGTACCGCTCGGAAACATAAGATTCTTTTTTGAGAAAAACGCCAGTGCTCCTGGCGTTTTTTTGAAGCGACAAAGTGAAATTTTTAACATGTTTCCCCTGATTTTATTATAAGCTAACAAAAGGGATACTCACGCCCCTTCGAAACGTGGACAAGAACAGATGACAAACAAACGACTCGTGGAGGAACCTTGCATGGAGCAGCTTTTAATGGGGAGCTTTCTGTCCGCGATGGCAACGGGAGTCGGGGCTTTGCCGATTCTCTTTTTCCGTACGGTCACACACCGTTGGCGGGATATTCTCCTGGCCTTTACCGCTGGCATCATGGTGGCGGCAGCGACGTTCAGCCTGATTCCCCAGGCGATGTCCAACGCCCCGTTCATTATCGTCTGTCTGGGCGTGCTTACCGGGACGCTTTTTCTGACTGTCCTGGAAAGCGTAATTCCGCATATTGATCTGGAGCATACGAGGGTCAACATTTCGATGGACTCCCAGGCTCTGCTGATTTTGATGGCGATTACTTTGCACAATATACCCGAGGGACTGTCCGTCGGGGTTAGTTATTCCAGCGAGCAGTCGGAGCTTGGCGGCTTGATCGCGTTTGCGATTGGCCTGCAAAACGCGCCCGAAGGCTTTTTGGTGGCGCTGTTTCTCATCAATCAAAAAGTGAGTCGGTTCAAAGCCTTTTTGCTTGCGACGATGACCGGAGCCGTCGAAATCGTTTCCGCGATTTGCGGCCATTATCTCACGGCGGTGGTCAAAGGGCTGGTGCCGTACGGGCTGGCTTTTGCCGCTGGCGCCATGCTGTTTATCGTGTACAAGGAGCTGATTCCGGAAAGCCACGGAGACGGCCATGCCCGTTCCGCGACTTTTTCGTTTATCGTAGGATTGCTGGTCATGATCGGCCTGGTGCAGCACTTCGGTTAAACGGGTCAAAGCCCACATCTACGATCATTTTGTCCTCTCTATTAGTTTCTTGCGAAAAGATGCGGATTTTATGTAACTACCCCTCACAAAAGTGGCGAAAAATACCGAAACCATAATATAGATAAATTTCGATTATGGTAATAGGGAGTGTCACGATGGAAAAGTCTACCTTGATAGGTATAGTCCTAGGTATTGTCGCAGTAGTGGTCGGGATGATCTTGAAGCACGCGAGTCCCTCGGCCCTGCTGAATCCAGCAGCGTTCATGATTATCATCGTAGGTACGATTGCCGCCCTTTTCAATGCATTTCCCATGTCGGAAATCAAAAGGATTCCTGCCCTTTTCAAGGTGATTTTTAGCGAGCAAAAACTCCCTGCCAAAAGGGAACTGATCGGTCAATTCATGAACTGGGCATCTATCGCCCGTCGTGAAGGCTTGCTTGCTCTGGAAAACACGTCTGATGAGATCGAAGACCCGTTCCTGCGCAATGGCATGAAGATGATCATCGACGGTGGCGAGCCGGATTTCGTCCGCGATGTTCTCAACGAGGAAATTCACGCGATTGAAGAACGCCACCAGGCTGGCGCCCTCGTCTTCAGCCAGGCGGGCAGCTACGCTCCGACCCTCGGGGTATTGGGAGCGGTAGTTGGTCTGATTGCGGCACTGGGTAACCTGAGCGATATCGACGCCCTCGGTATATCGATCGCGGCTGCGTTCGTAGCGACTCTGCTCGGTATTTTTACCGGTTACGTGCTGTGGCACCCATTCGCCACCAAGCTGAAAAGAAAATCCAAGCAAGAAATCGAAATCAAGAAAATCATGGTGGAAGGACTTCTGTCCATTCAGGCAGGTGTTTCTCCGGCTGCCATCGAGCAGAAGCTTCTGGTGTACATCCCGTACAACGAGCGCAGCGAGATGAAAGAAGAAATGAAGGAAGAGAAGAGGGAGGAAGGAGCTGCGGTAAATGGCTAAGCGACCAAAGAGACATGCTCAGCACGAAGAGCATATGGACGAGTCTTGGCTGATTCCGTACGCGGACTTGCTCACCCTCCTGCTCGCTTTGTTTATCGTATTGTTTGCCTCCAGCGAAATGGATGCCAAGAAGTTCGACCAGATGGTTCGCTCCTTTAACGTTGCGTTGAACGGCGGCGTGGGCGTTTTGGATCAGCCTAGCCCGATTCCACTCGATCCGAACATGATGCAGCAAACCGTACATAAAGGCGCACAGGAAGCGGAAAAGCAGAAGACGGAAGAAGAGAAAAAGCTGGAAGAAGCAGTCCGCAAAGAAACAGAGGACTTGAAAAAGCTGCAAACGCAGCTGGAAGGCTACATTCAGCAAAACAAACTCCAGGACAAGCTCCAGACGAAGCTGACCGAGGAAGGACTTCTCATCACGATCCTGGACAACGCCTTGTTTGATTCGGGAAGCGCTGTCCTGAAGCCGGAAGCGAGAACGCTTGCTACCGAAATGGCAGCGATGCTCGTTCCTCACCCGAAAAAAGTGACCGTGACCGGACATACGGACAACGTGCCGATTCATCGTGCGGAGTTCCCGTCCAACTGGGATCTATCTGCCAAGCGTTCCGTCAACTTTTTGAAGGTGCTTCTGGAAAACCAAAACCTGAACCCGACGAAATTCAGCGCGACTGGCATGGGCGAATACCATCCGGTAGCTCCGAACACGACGGCGGAAGGCCGGGCAAAAAACAGACGGGTAGAGGTCGCCATTTTGCGAGATTTGGCTTCCCCGCCAAAAAACAGTGTCAATCCGTAAACAAAAAGGATAGCGCCTCAGTCGGGTGCTATCCTTCTTTATTTTGGGGCGATACCGGGCATTCGCAGGCAGGAGTGGTTTGCTCGCCCAATTCCAGTTTCAGCTGCTCCATCCGTTTTTCGCCCCACTCGTACATTAGCTCGATGATCGGCAACAGCGTCATTCCCAGCTCGGTCATGGAATACTCCACCCGTGGCGGAACTTCCGGATAAACCTCGCGATGGACGATCCCGTCCTCGATCAGCTCCTTGAGCTGGCTCGTCAGCATTTTATGCGTAATTTTCGGAAACAGGCGTTGCAGCTCGCTGAAGCGATGCGGGCCTTCTACGCCCAAGTGCCATAAAATGACGACTTTCCACTTCCCGCTGAACATGGACAGCGTCAGTTCCTTGGAGCAAGTGAAATCGCCGTTGCGGATTTTTTCCATCGTTTCTTTTCTCAGATCAAGCATGGTTTTTCTCCCTTTGCTACAGCATTGTCCATAAGTATCCTTTTGGTAACTACCGCACAAAAAAGTGCATTCTTATGTTGGCTGGCGCACGCCTGTATAATAAGCCTTGTTGATACGCAACAACCTCATTGCTTATAAATAAAGGAGTGGAAGCCGCCATGGCTAAAAAAGTATTGATTCTGACAGGCGACGCAGTGGAAGCGCTGGAAGCCTACTATCCGTATTATCGCTGCCTGGAGGAAGGCTTGGAAGTGACCATTGCCTCGCCAACTGATAAGAAGGTGCTTCATACCGTTGTGCACGATTTTGAAGACTGGCAAACTTTCACGGAAAAACGCGGCTACCAGATCGAAGCACATGCGTCGTTCGAAGAGATTGATCCGCAGGAGTACGCTGCCCTGATTATTCCCGGCGGACGCGCCCCTGAGCATATCCGGCTGCACAAAGATTTTGCCCGGATCGCCCGTCATTTCTTCCAACATGATAAACCAATTATGATTTTGTGTCATGCGAGTGTGGCACTTACGGTAATTGCAGACGAAATCAAAGGACGCGAGATGACCGCATATTTTGCCTGCCGTCCAGAGGTTGAAGCGGCTGGAGCGAAGTACATCGAGACGCGCTTCCACGTAGATCGCAACTTGATTTCCGGGCACGCCTGGAACGATCTGCCTGCTTTGATGAAAGAGTTTATCAAACAGGTCAACGCGTAACCATACAGCGAAGAGAAAAGCCGATTCCCGTTAGCTGACGGGTTTCGGCTTTTTCATTTTTAGTGAACACAAATATTTTCCAGGCAATTGCGTTACAAAACGGCAGTTGTTGCGTCCTAATAGGTGCAAGTCAATTTTTCGCCTGTACGATACAGGCATGGGATCAACTGGGAGGCGTTCAGAAATGTTGAAAAAAATCATCGTGTTAGGTTCGGCACTGGCAATCGGGGTTACGGCTTATTCCGTCGTGACGATTGTGCAGCAGCCATCCAGCGCCGCAGCAGTGGAAAAACCGGCAGTTGTTCAAAGTTCAGTGAGCGAGCAATTGAAAATGCTGGAGAGCGGGATTATTCCTACTTCTGCATACGATACGGCCCAGACTTGGGCAAAGGCTGTCAAACTGAGAAACGGTGCGCTGCAATACGCGCTCTTGACAGAGCAGGCGCGTTCTGGGCTGAAAGCTCCTCTGGAGAACGCCCATTGGGTGACAGGCGCATCCAGTCCGTGGGTGGAAGGCTTTACGGTCGCAAGCATAACGGATGATTCTGTTGGCAGCGGGCAAAATCAAAAGCTGAAATACCAGATCGATTTTGACCTGGTGACTTCCACAGGCAAATTCGGCACGGATCGGGCGATTCTCGTCGTGAGCCAGCAGGGTGACCAATGGTTCGTCGAGAGTGTTGCACCTGCATCGGACAAATCGGTAGGCATCTGGAATACGCCTGAGTCGTTGAACGATCAAAACATCGAGAAGACTTTCGAAGCGATGAAGGCTTACGACAGCAAGCTCGGCTACCGGATTTTGTTGCCGGAAAAAGTGATGGGCAAGCTGAAAATCGCGGAAGCGACATTGCCAAATGAAGAAGGCAACCCGTCTAGCGTGCAGTTTTACTACAAGGACACAGTAGCCAAAAAGGACGTTCCGTTGGCGACGGTTGTCCGCTTGACGAAGGAGCAGGCGAAGCTGCCTTATTATCAAGAGCATCCTTTCCTGACGAAAATCGGGGAGAACAAAGAGGGCGTCTTTTACTCGCTCTATCCAAGCGAGCACCAGTATGCTGGCAACGAAGAATCCGAGCAAGGACGGGAATGGATGCAGCTGCTTGAAGTGCTGCAAGCAAGAATCGGCAAATCGCTTCAGCCATAAAAAGAGTCGCCTGTGCCAAAACGCAGGCGACTCTTGACAGTTTCGCCAGGACAGGAGATAATATAGTCAATAACAAAGTAAACTACTCGGAATACTATAAATAAAAGAGGTGAGTTCTTTGGAACGGACATTACATATTCCAAGCGAGACAGTTATGTTGACGGGAACGTTGCATGAGCCAGAGCAGCAAAACGGCAGGACGGTTGCGAAATACCCATTGGTTGTCATCTGCCATGGCTTTATCGGCAGTCGAGTCGGCGTCAACCGCTTGTTTGTAAAAGCCGCCAGAGAGCTTGCCGCTCACGGGTTTGGCGTTTTGCGCTTTGATTATGGCGGATGCGGAGAAAGCGACGGGGATTACGGAGCAGGCGGGCTGGACGTTTTGCTCAAGCAGACACGCGATGTGCTCGATTACGCTGCTGCGCTGGAACGGGTAGACCAGGAACGGATTATTTTGCTCGGGCACAGCCTTGGCGGGGCTGTCTCGGCCTTGACGGCAAGTCAGGACAGACGGATTCATTCCATGGTGCTGTGGGCTGCGGTAGCCCAGCCGTTTGAAGACATCGTGCGGATCGTCGGGGAAAAAGAGTATCAGGAAGCACTCTCTTTGGGGAGCACCGACCATAATGGCTACTTGCTTTCCGGACGCTACTTCCAGTCGTTGAACGGTGCTCAGCCATTGCGCCACGTCAAGCAGTTTGAAGGAGATGTGCTGATCCTGCACGGCAATCGCGATGACGTCATTGCAGTCGATGCGATGTTTCATTACGAGCGGGAGCTGCACTTGCGCAGAAGGGGAACGTGCGAAAAAGAAGTGATTGTCGGCGGCGATCATACATTTTCTTCCGCAGACAGCTACAGCAAGTTGATCGGCAGCACGGTAAGCTGGCTGGGCAGGCTGTGGGAGGAAAAGACCGTAGCTGTGTAAAAAAAGAAGGGATGCCCCCAGACGGAGGGCTATCCCTTTTTGCTTTTGATCTCTGCCAAAAGGCCGCGGCAGCCAGCTTCCACCAGATCGTATACGTAGGAGAAACGCCCGGTGTAGTAAGGGTCTTCCACGTTTTGCTCCTGTACGGAGCTGGCGAAGTCCAGCAGGCGGTGCACATTTTTGCCTGACGGAGCCATTTGGGTGAGCGCCGCCAAATTTTCTTCGTCCATGCAGACGACATAGTCGTACTCGGAAAAATCGTGGTGCTTGATTTGCCGGGCGCGCAACGTGTCGTGAGCGATCCCTTTTTCGTCGAGAACCTGTTGGGTGCCTTTGTGCGGACGCTCTCCGGCATGCCAGCCGCCGATCCCGGCAGAGTGATGCTGATTTCTTTGCTCAGCCCTTCCTGTTCGACAAGATGGCGAAAAACAGCTTCTGCCATCGGGGAGCGGCAAATATTTCCCAGGCACACAAACAATACATTCGTCATCGGCTTATTCTCCTTGCTTGTTTTCGTTTGGGACGAGCTTTTGCTTTACGTAAGTTAGAATAGCACAAGTAGCTGCCCTTGCGAAAATCTTGCAAAAATCGTTTGGCTTTTGCTACAATAGGAGCCAGTTGCCCATGAGTCAAATTGCATATGTTGAGTTTTCTAGGGTTCCGCGAGCCAGACAGTGGCCGGACTGGACCGAGAGAAAACCCACGGCGTTTGCCGTGTACACGGAGGGATAAAAGCCCGGGAGAATATCTGTAACGGTATTCGCCCGTGGCTTTTTTTGCATGTGGGAAAAAGCCCGGGTGAGCCTGCGAGTTGCACTTGGGGAACGATATAAAAAGGAGGGGTTACGATGCAAAAAAACTGGCTGCTGGTCGTGCTTGCCGCCGTGTTTGAGGTGATGTGGGTAGCAGGGCTGAAATACGCGGACCAATTGTGGGAGTGGGCACTGACGGCGATTGCTATTATGATCAGCTTCGCTGTGTTGATCTACTCAGGCAAACGGCTGCCGACGAGCACGGTGTACGCTGTCTTTGTCGGGTTGGGCACGGCGGGCACAGTGATTGTTGAGATGGCTTTTTTCGGGGAGCCGTTCAGTTGGATGAAAGTTGGGCTGATTGCTCTGTTGCTGGCGGGCATCATCGGCTTGAAGGTGGTCACGCATGAACATGGAGGAGATTCGCACAAGGAGGGGGAAGTTGCATGACATGGGTATCGTTGATTTTTGCCGGGTTGTTTGAAGTGGTAGGCGTCATGGGGATTTCGCAGGTGAACCAGCGGCCGTCGCTGCGTTCATGGGCTGTTCTGCTCGGCGGATTTTCGCTCAGCTTCATTTTGTTGTCGATCGCGATGAACGGGATTCCGATGGGTACCGCCTACGCCGTATGGACGGGAATCGGCACGGTAGGAAGCGCCTTGGTCGGAATGCTGTTTTACGGGGAGCCAAAAGATGCGCTGCGGCTTGTTTTCATTGGGCTGGTCATCGTGTCCGTGGCGGGGCTGAAATTGTTGGCGTAAAGGCTGCCAAAGCGGTCGGCGCTGCCTTTTTCCTTTTATTGAAAAAGGAACGACGTGCTTTCACGGGGAATAATAAACGAAGAAACAGGATTTTTCCCGAGGAGGATACGGGCAGGATGAGTTCTTTTTGGACAACGTTAAAAAAGGGAAACACATCTTCAGCGACAGCAGCTTTGGGCAATCTCGGCCTGGCGATTGTCAAGGGCTTTGCCGCAGCCTACAGCGGCAGCGGGGCGATGTTCGCTTCGGCTATGCACTCGATTGCGGACGCGGTCAACCAGGGCTTTGTGTTTTTCGGCAGCGTACTGGCGGAAAAGAAGCCGACGCCGCGCTTTCCGACCGGATTTGGTCGGGTCATCAACCTGTTTTGCATGATCGCAGTCATTGTCGTAACGATCATGGCGTACGAGACGGTCATGGAAGGCATTCATCTGCTCAAAGAGCCTGCGCACGCCAGCCACTTCTGGCTTAATTTTATCATCTTGTTTCTGGCGATTGTCGTAGATGGCTTGGTGTTGGTCAAGGCGATGAAAGAAATCGTGCACGAGACTCGCGTCGAGGCAAAAGGCTGGGGGATTGTGCCTGCTGCGTTTCGCCATGTGGGACGCGCGGCGCCGCCGACACGGCTTGTCTTTTACGAAGATATCGTAGCGACGACGGGAGCGCTCCTGGCTCTGATCGCGGTAGTGGTGACACAGTTTACGACGTTTGCCTTGCTCGACGGTATCGCTACGATCATGATCGGCATTTTGATGGTCGGGGTGGCGTTCAAGGTAGGATACGACAACATGGTCGGCTTGATTGGGGTCGCCGCTCCAAAAGAAGTCGAAGACCGGGTGGCAGCGATTATTTTTGCTGATCCGGATGTGACGGATATCAATCGCCTGCGAATTGTCCAGGAAGGCCGCTTTTACCACGTAGAATGCTATGTCGAGCTGCGAGCGGGTCTGACTCTTGCGGTAGCGGACGACATTAAATACCGCATTCGCGACAGTCTGCTGACCGATCCTGATATTAGTGACGTAACGATGGGCATACTGGAGGACAACGGCGTGCAAGACTGGAAGCAGTCGGATGGCTTGGAAACGACTTGACTCAGCCGAAACCAAAACGGAGATGCACATAACAATACAGCTGTGACCGTTTTGTTGACCGCAAACAGAATCATCCAATATCTAGAAAAACATCGAGGCGTTTTTCACACAAAAAAAGCCACTCACCCTAGTTGCTAAGGGGAGTGGCTTTTCGTTGATCAGGAAACGGTCAAAAGCTCTTCTTGCTGCGGCGATTCGTCGTTTTTAATCGGCGTAATCAACACGCGGGTGACACGGTGATTATCCATTTGCTTGACGGTGAACAAGTAGTTTTCCCACTCGACTGTAGCGCCTACCGCGATATCTTCTTCCAGTTGACTGTACAGCCAGCCGCCAATCGTGTCTACATCCTCGGATTCCAGCTCGAACGGGATATGATCGTTCAAGTCGGCGAGCGTCAGCATGCCGGAAACGGAGAGGCCGTTATCCAGCTTTTCGATCTCCGGTCTTTCCTCGTCGAACTCGTCCTGGATATCTCCGACGATTTCTTCCAGAATGTCCTCCATCGTTACCAGACCAGCTGTACCGCCGTACTCGTCGATGACGATCGCGAGCTGCGAGCGCTTTTTCTGCATCAGGCGCAGGACTGTGCTGATCTCCATGGTTTCCGGAACCGTCAGAACAGGGCGGAGCAACGAATCCAGCTTGACACGTCCGTCTTGCAGGGCCGCCAGGTAAAAATCGGTGGCGTGGACAAAACCGATGATGTTGTCTTTGTCCTCAGCCGCTACAGGGAAACGGGTGTGTCGCTGCGTGCGGATGATCTCCAAGTTTTCTTCAAATGTATTCGTGCTATATAAGCAAACCATGTCAATTCGCGGGATCATCGTTTCCCGGGCCAAGGTTTCGGAAAAGTCGAAAACGTGTTCCACCAGCGACAATTCAGTCTGGTCAATATGACCGCTTTGGTGGCTTTGGTTGACGAGGATGCGGATTTCTTCTTCGGTATGAGCTGCTTCATGTTCCGAGATCGCTTCGAATCCAAGTCGTTTCATCAGGGCGTTGGCGGTTCCGTTCAAAAACCAGATCGCCGGGTAAAGCATTTTATAGAAAAACATCAATGGCGCGGCAACCCACAGCGAAGTTTCTTCTGCTTTTTGAATAGCCAATGATTTCGGAGCCAGTTCACCCAAGACGATGTGCAGGAAGGTAATAATCGCGAACGCTATACCAAAAGATATCGCAGAAATCGCATAGGCAGGCAATCCTGTTGAACCAAGCAGCGGTTCGACGATCATATGGGCGATAGCCGGTTCCCCGACCCAACCCAGTCCGAGCGAGGCGAGAGTAATCCCGACCTGGCAGGCAGACAGATAGCCATCCAGTTTTTGCGTTACTTTTTGAGCGTATACAGCGCGTTTGTTTCCTTCATTCACTAATTGTGTCAAGCGCGTTTGCCGCACTTTGACGAGAGCGAACTCTGCGGCGACGAAGAAGCCGTTCAGAAAAACAAGAAATATCACAAGCAGCAGGTTGAGCACTATCGGGACGTTGTCCAAGTAAAAAGTCATCCTCTCTGGAATTTTATGAAAGTACACTCCTATTTTACTCTGTTTGGCGCCAACTCTCAAAAGCGATAAATCACCATGGCGGGCGTTTCTGACCTCTTGCTGGGGAAGAGCGACTCTCAGGTATGCGTAGCGCACGTTTTTGCGCCCACAGAAGGTCACAGAAGGTCAAACGTCCGGTCCAAACGAACCGGACGGTCGGAGCAAAGCCTGGATTAGCGGTGCAAAAGCTGCTGTCCGTAGACGAAGAACGCCGACAAAACAGCGGCCAGCCCGAGGTAAGCAGCCAGCACTTTCCACTTGGTCGAGGCCGGAGCGACATAATACGTTGTCAGCCGATGCATTTGCTCATCGACTTCCGCCAGCCGCTGGCGAGCTGCCTGCTCGGCTTCTTGCAGTGCCTGGGACGGAGCGGGACGCAGCGGGTCCGACTCGATGAACATGATCGGCTCGCGCTCCCATTGCTTGAACAGTTCCCATTTTCTGTTCATATACACTTTATCCAGCCGCTTCTGGTCGCGTGCCAGCCGCTTTTCGTCATGCAG
Organism: Brevibacillus sp.; assembly: GCF_003521185.1. Classification (NCBI taxonomy): domain Bacteria; kingdom Bacillati; phylum Bacillota; class Bacilli; order Caryophanales; family Paenibacillaceae; genus Brevibacillus; species Brevibacillus sp. The sequence continues at coordinate 78,677 of NZ_DOTK01000066.1, read as the reverse complement.
GAACGGGACGAGGAAGCGTTTGTCCGGCTCAGCCTGATTCAGTGCGCTTACCTCTTCGTTCATGCTGACGCGCATGTCCCATGTCGTTTCCAGTTCAGGCCATTTGGCGATATCGTGCATGAACTTTTCGATTTGTTCCCGTTCGTATTGCAGCACCTGATGCTGGTAGTTTTCACGCAGGCGGTTCCACCAAGTAATCAGACCGAGGATGAAGATGAGTCCCATAATCGGGCCTGGATTGGTAAACAGCATGATCCCCAGACCGATCAGTCCAACGAACCAGATTTTTGTGGAAAGCACAGAGACAATCCGTCCGCCATCCAGCGGGGAGACGGGCAACAGATTGAACAGGTTGAGTACGGCACCGAGGTAGATAACCAATGCCCAGAACGGGTCCTGCGTCCACCAGTAAAGCGGCAGGGCAGGCAAAAAGGCAATCATCCCGGCAAGCGGTCCGCCATAAGCGAGATACGCTTCTGTTTTCGCATCGCGCGGCATGTCTTTCATCGATATAAAAGCACCCGCAAACGGGATGAAGACGGCTGGCGAAGTCGCAATGCCCTTGCGCTTGGCAGCGATGACATGCCCCATCTCATGGACGAAAATCAGGTAGACGATCGCCACGGCAAACTTCCAGCCGTAAATCATGGCGTACGCCCCGAGGCTGACGATCATCGACAAAAGGGTTGCGCCGAATTTGGAGAACTTCAAAATACCGATTAACCATTTGAAATTGGCCAGCAAAAAAGCGCCGACGGCCAAAAGAATCGAACCGCTCTTTTTCATGAAACGCTCCTCCCATACGTCATGGCAGTCTCTCTTTCATACGGATGACGCCCAGAAAAGTTTCTGCTAGTCCGCCAGACGCGGGTTGAAGAAGCGAAAGCCGTATTCGCCGTATGTAGGGTCAAAGTCAAGCTGACCGCCATCGAAGTACCAGAAATCGGCAGGGCGGATGACAAAGCGCAAGCCCTCCACTTCGAAAATGGCGTCGTCAGGCATGGCTTCATCTTTTTCAATCGCGTAGAAAAGCCCGCCCGTTCCAGGACCGCTTGTCCGCACGTACAGGCGAAGCGTGTCACCTGGACGAAATTCGGAATATCGTTGATAGGCGAGCGAAAATGCAGGCGCTATCGCAAGTGTGATGCTCATGGGCCAGCTCCTTTCTGTCTCTTCAAGCCCATTGTAACATACAAACCAAAAACACCCATTCGGTCAGTGTGTCTTTTCCGAATGGGCGATTTTTTTCAAGACAGCTCAATCAATCCTTGCCTTTGCTGACATCTTTCGTCGGATGCATAAAGCGGGCATTGCCTATGGGCTTGTCTTCCAGCAGCTCCTTGTTTTCGTAGGAGTTCCAGCCGATATCGTTGGTGGGATGCACCCATTGGTCGCCCGCCATGATGGAAGGGTCCGTGTCCGTGCTCCAGTTGTTCAACGGGGATTCTTTGGACTCGTACAAGCTGTCTCCGATCACGACGCCAAATTCGTTGACAAAAGGTCGCTGGATGGAGCGGGACGATTTTTTGAAATCAGGGGCGCTGATCTGATGCGGCAAGGTTCCGTCGAGGGAAATATCCTTTGTTTTTTCACGATGCTTCTGGTCGTTGTCCATTCGTTGAACCTCCTTTATCCACTTATCCATACAGCCGAAAGGTTCGCCAAGAGAGGCAGCCATCATTTTTAGCATGCATCACACTTTCGTTGCTTATACGGTGGCGGTCGGGTCGTGAGCCAAGCCCAGCCCAAATGATGGTCTGCCGCATATGCTACAAAACAAAACGGTAACATCCACTTTCATGAAAAGCGGCTTGACGTTTTTCACAGAAAAAGGGGGGAGATTCGATGCTGACAAGTGTCGTCATTCCTGCCAAAGATGCAGACGATCAGCTCTTGTATACCCTGTTCGGCTTCAACCTGCAATTTTGCGCGTTTGAACAGTTTGAGGTGATCGTCCTTGACAACGCTTCAACGGACGAGACGGCGGAAAAACTGTCCCGATTTACCGCCCATTTTTCGTTGAACTATGTGCGGCTTCGCAAACAAAAGCCGCTCGCCTATTTGCTCAATTCGGGGATCAAGCTTGCGCGAGGCGAACTGATTGTGTTTCTGGCCAGCCACATGCTTGTTCCGCGTTCATTCATCGGCGTCCATCAGCAGGCGCATGAGAAAGCCAGTCAGCTCGTCTTGCTCGGACAGGATCGTAAGCGGATATATTCCGTGTATGAGCCAGGGTTTACGGAGATCCAGCACGCGGAGTGCCAGCTTTGGCTGGAGCAATACCCGCACATCAAACGGCCGCATACGCTTGTCAAACCGATCCCGCTGCTGGAAGAAAGCCAGATCGTAAACGAATTGCCTTTTCATATCGGCTTGCCTTGTCCGATGGCGCAGAAGCGGCTGGCAATCCGGGAAAAATACGGGCCGCACCTTACGCGTTATCGCTCGCCATGGGCGCTGTTTGATACCCACCACGTCTCGCTGCGCAAGGAACACTTGCTTCGGGCCGGGTTGTTCAAGGAGCTGCCGCGCATCGCCATGGAGCGGGATTTGGCCAAAAGGCTGGTCAAAAACGGTTGCCGCTTTCAACTGGATGACAAGCTGACCGTCCTGAGGCAAGAGTCGGTGCAAAAAAGAGCCAGTCCGAAGAGCATGTCTCCCAATAAAAACCGCCGGGCGTGACACGCGAGCCCGGCGGTTAAACTTTTGGCCTAACGGTTTTCTTTTAACCTTTCTTGTGGTTCACTATTAATGGAACCGTTGGAACGGATGGCCTCGGATTGAGCTTTCGGGCCGCGGATTTCTGCGGTTTTTCCAAAGTCTTTTGCTTTGTTGCGCACCATGTTTCGTCCTCCTCTCAATGCGAAGCTTACAAGTAGTATGACCCAAAACGGGACGGAGAATGAGGGCGTTAGTTCGATAGGGAAAGGATGGCAGTTCAAATGGCAAAGAAAAAACAAAAACAGCAACCAAACCAGCGTCACACGCAGGAAGCAGCAACAGAAGCGAAGGCTTCGCTTGGCAGCTTGAAGGACATGCTGAACGCAGATGCGGTATCGAAGCTGAAGCAGCTGGAAAAAGACATGAAGTCAGAAAACGAGCGGAAGGCAAAGGAAGCTGAAGAACAAAGACGCCGCGAACAGGAAGAACGCGAGCGCAACAAAAGCTTTGCCGAGCTGCTGGATGACTATGAGAAAAAAGGCGGAGGCAAGTTCAGCTGATGCGCGACGACAAACAACCGGATCGTCCGGATACTTCGAAAAACGGCCTGATGAAAAAGCGACAGCTTGCGCTTAAAGACGAGGCGCTCAAGCAGCGCGGTCGCCAGGTGCTTGGCCGGTTGGGGAAAAAGCAGCCCAAGGAGTGATTTTTTTCCCTCCATCCCCATATAGCTAGGAGAGGGGAAAGGAGGGAGATCATGGGGACAATCCTGCTCCTGATCAGTCTCCTCTGTGTAGCTGTAGGCACCTGGAAGCTGAGCGGTATCTACAAGGCAGACAAGACTGACAGCAAAACGCTCTGGTGGACAGTCGCGAGCGTCGGGATTGCGCTTTTTTTTCTTTTGAAGCTGATGACAGATACGTTTCCAACATAAACATGCACCTGTGGCGAAAGTTGCACAGGTGCATGTTTTTTGCATCGGTCTATTCGTAACGCAGCGCTTCGATCGGGTCGAGCTTGGCAGCTTTGTTGGCTGGATAAAGCCCGAAAAAGATGCCGATAGCGCTGGAGAAGCCAAACGCGATAAATACGCTGTTCCACGATAGCAGCGGTGGAAGGTTGGCAAAATGCGAGATCAAGGCGGCGATGCCAAGTCCGCACAGGACGCCGACCAATCCGCCGATCAGGCAGACGATGATGGATTCAATGAGAAACTGAATCAAAATATCGCTTCGCCGCGCCCCCAGCGCTTTGCGAATCCCGATTTCCCGCGTGCGCTCGGTGACGGAGACGAGCATGATGTTCATGACGCCGACCCCGCCGACTACGAGCGAGATCCCGGCGATGATGCTGAAAATCAAGGTGAGCGTGCCTGTCAGCTGATTGAACTGGTCAACCGATTCTTGCATGCTGCGAACCATGTAATGGTCGTTCTTTTGGTGTTTGCGCGTCAAATATTGCTTGGCCTGCTGCATGGCCGAGTTGACGGAAGCTTTGTCGACAGCCGTACCCATAAACGAATGGATCGACGGTTCTTCCAGCAGGGAGTTGTAATACTGGATGGGAACTACGGCGCCGAATGTTTCCTGGCCCATGTCAAACTTGAATTTTTCCTCTGAGTACGTGCCGATGACGACGAGGGAATTGTTTCCCCAGCGAACGCGCTGACCGATCGGATTCATTTGTCCGAACAGCTTCTCGCCAAGCTTGTCCTCCAGCACGACGACAGCGCGCTGTTCCTTGTCATCGGTATCGCTGAACAGGCGGCCTTTTGTTACTTTCATTCTTTTCTGGATGTTGAAATAATCCGCCGTGGTGGCGGTCAGGTTGGCCCGCTCTTCTTTTTTCGGCCCCTTCAACTCGATTGTCGTTCCGCTGTAAGGGACGATGTACTCGATTGCCGGACTGATTCTGCCCAGGACAGCAGCGTCATCGATAGTCAGGTCGTCGGATTCGATTTTTTCTTTTGTCTCCCAGTTAATGAAGACGTTGAAGGTGTTTTGCCCGAATTTTTCCATCTCGTCGTTGATTGCTTTTTGTCCGCCTTCTCCAAGCGCGGTAACAGCGATGACAGAAGTAATCCCGATGATGATGCCGAGCATGGTCAGGGCCGAGCGCATTTTGTTGGCCCAGATGCCCTCCAGTGCGGTGTAAAAGCTTTCCATAAAATTCACGTGACAATCACCTCGTCATTCGGGGTAGAGAAAACGCGTTCCTCTACCCGCTCATCGCGGATGATGATGCCGTCTTTGAACGTGACGATTCGCTCGGCGTGCTGGGCGATGTCCATCTCGTGCGTGACGAGAATAATCGTGACGCCTTGAGCGTGCAGTTCCTGAAAAATCGACATGATCTCGACACCGGAGCGACTATCGAGGTTTCCTGTCGGTTCGTCTGCCAAAAGGATGGCGGGACGGTTGACCAGCGCTCTGGCGATGGCGACGCGCTGCTTTTGACCCCCGGACAGTTGAGTAGGCTTGTGGTGCATGCGTTCGCCCAGCCCTACTCGTTTCAGCGCTTCTGTAGCCCTGTTGCGCCTTTCCGAACGGCTGACGTTGGCGTACATCATCGGCAACTCTACATTGTGCAGGGAAGTGGAGCGGGCAAGCAGATTGAACGACTGAAACACAAAGCCGATTTTTTGATTGCGTACGTAGGCGAGCTGCTTGTCATTGAGGCTGCTTACCTCAATCCCGTCGAGAATGTAGCTTCCCGTGTCCGGGCGATCCAGACAGCCCAGCATGTTCATGAACGTCGATTTCCCTGATCCTGATGGTCCCATGATGGCGACGAACTCGCCTTGTTCCACCAGCAAGGATACACCTTTCAAAATAGGGAGGGTGCTATCGCCAGTCTTGTATGATTTCGTCAAGCCTTCTACCTGAAGCATTGTCGGCTGACCTCCTTTTTACGTGGAACACATCCAGTCGTTACATGCCCATTGGTGCGGGACCGCCGCTCATCGGCATGACAGGCGCTCCTTCACTCAGCGCTTCAACAGGTCCCAAAATGATTTGCTCGTCTCCGTTCAGACCTTGCTTGATGTGGGAGAACAGTTCATTTTCAGTGCCTGTGGCGACTTTCTGTTTCTTGGCGATTCCGTTCTCGGATATCCAGACGAAAGTGCTGCCGTCCGCTTCCTGCTGGATAGCTTCGATCGGAACTTGCAGAGCGTTATCGATTTTTTCCGCCAAGATGTTGATGTCCACGTGGAAGCCTGGCTTGAGCGCGCTCAAATCTCCTTGCGGCTTGAGGATGACTTTGACGCGGGTCTTCTCACTTTGGCCCGAACTGCTTTGGCTGGTGGTTGCGATCGGGGCGATTCGGGTGATCTGGGCATTCAGCATTTGTTTGCCCAGCGTAATGCCTTCGATGGTCGCCGTCTGTCCGAGCTTCAGCTTGCCGACATCCGATTCGTTGATGTCAGCCTGAATGAGCAAGTTGTCGAGATTAGCCAGTGTCAAAATTTCCGTGCCTTTGTTGACGTATTGGCCGTTGTCCGCCGCGACGCCAATAACGGTTCCGTTCGCAGGTGCGACGACAACGCTCTGGACGCGTTCTTTTTCCAGTTGAGTCCGTTCGACGGCCAGTTTGTTGATTTGTGCCTGCTGAGCGGCGATGTCTTCTTTGCGCGGCCCTTTTTGTTTCAGGGCGGACTGTTGTTTCGCCACATTGAGGGCGGACAGCGCGTTGTCCAAGATAGACTTCGCCTTGTCGACTTCCTGCTGAGTCGAAGCGCCTGAGGAGAACAATTGATTCATCCGGTCGTATTCTCGCTTGGCCGCATCGTACTCGCGCTGTGCCTGCGTGACCCGCTCGCGCTCCTGTGCTACTTCTTCCGGTTCTACGCCGATCTGGGCTTTGGCAAGATTGGCTTTTGCGACTTCCATCTGCGCTTCGAGATCAAGCAGTCTGCTGTCCACATCGGTCGTATCAATTTTGGCGATGATCTGGCCTTTTTTGACCTTGTCGCCTTCTTTGACGACGAACTCGCGCAACGTGCCGTTCACATTCGCATACTGCTTCTGCTTGTCCTCCACGATGACGATTCCGGAGGTCAAGATTTTGCTTTCCAGAGCTGATTTGGTCGGTGTTCCGATGTTGACGGGCATGCCCATGGCTTGCTGAGAACCCATCATGTTGAGTCCAACGAACCCTGCCCCTAACAGGACGACAACGGAACCGATGATCCACCACCGTTTTTTCATTTTCATTTCCCCTTGTTGTTCTAAAAAGAAACCATTATTTCATTGCTCGAAGTAGTTTTACGGAAGGCATGGAAAAAGGTAACACTTTTGCCGAATCGTTCACGATTTGCTCACATTTTGCGATGTTTTGACGGAAAGTAACTTTCTCGCTTTTTGCGTGATAAGATAAGAAAATAGATGACGTTCCTTGGGAGGGGAGCCATGAACCAAGCGATTCGATTTGATTATTCCAATGCACGCGGCTTTGTGAGACAGCATGAATGGGAGCAGCTTGCGCCAGCAATCGGGCAGGCGCATGAAATGTTGCACAAAAGAACGGGTCCAGGCAGAGACTATCTTGGCTGGGTAGATTGGCCGAACAAATACGACCGCGTCGAGTATGAGCGGATTCGCCAGGCGGCGGCACGTATCCAGGCTGACTCAGATGTGCTTTTGGTAATTGGAATCGGAGGTTCATATTTAGGAGCGAAAGCTGTACTGGACGTATTGGGCCACAGCTTTTACAACTTGCTGCCGAAGTCGAAGCGGCGATCGCCGGAAATTTATTTTGTCGGCAACAATATTAGTCCGGTGTATATCTCTCATCTGATGGACGTGTTGGAAGGCAAAGACGTCTCCATCAACGTCATCTCCAAATCGGGCACGACGACAGAGCCTGCTATAGCTTTTCGGCTGTTGCGCAATTGGCTGGAAAACAAGTACGGCCGCGAGCAGGCGAAGAAGCGAATTTACATTACGACGGACAAAGCGCGGGGGGCCTTGAAAAAGCTTGCGGAAGATGAGGGCTACGAGAGCTTTGTCATTCCCGATGACATCGGCGGGCGTTTTTCTGTCCTGACAGCAGTCGGACTATTGCCGATCGCCGTGAGCGGCGCCGATATGGATGCCCTGATGAAAGGAGCGCAAGATGCGAGCGAGCGGTACATGGTCATGGATTTGGCCGAAAATCCGTGCTACCAGTATGCGGCGATTCGCAACGCCCTGTACCGCAAAGGCAAAACGGTGGAGCTTCTGGTCAGCTACGAGCCGCAGTTCCGGTTTTTCGCCGAATGGTGGAAACAGCTTTTCGGGGAGTCGGAAGGCAAGGATGGCAAAGGAATTTTTCCCGCCGCTGCCGAATTTTCCACAGACTTGCATTCCTTGGGGCAGTACATACAGGACGGCATGCGACACTTGTTCGAGACAGTGGTAACCGTAAACAAGCCAGCCATCGATGTCACGGTAGAAGAAGACCCGCTTGATGTGGACGGACTGAACTTTTTGTCCGGCAAGCGGATGGGATTTGTCAATAAAAAGGCTTTCGAAGGGACGGTGCTCGCCCACGTGGATGGCGGCGTGCCGAACCTGCTTGTCGAGATGCCAGAGGCGACGGCGTATCACCTCGGGGCCTTGATCTACTTTTTTGAAAAGGCGTGCGGAATCAGCGGCTATTTATTGGGCGTCAATCCGTTTGACCAGCCCGGGGTGGAGGCGTACAAGGCCAACATGTTCGCTCTTTTGGGCAAACCTGGATTCGAGCAGCAGAAAGCGGAATTGGAGGCAAGATTGCGCGATAACAAGACATATTTGACCGTGGAAGAGACAGCAGCGTACTTGGAGCTTCCGGAAACGTTTATTTTGGAAAAGATTCACCAGGGCAAGATTCGCGCTCTGCACGACGGCTACGAGTACGTCATCAACAAGGAACAGTTCAACCATCATATGGAAGAAATGCGCAAGCTCCGCGAGTTCGAGGAGGCAGCGCGCCATGAGACGGTTCCGGAGAGCTACGATGTAAAAGACGAGGATTGAGCGTATAGCATCTTGTCACTGGCGGCCAGGAGGACTATACTTGGTTGGTGAAATGAATATGTAAAGAAGCAACTTGGGGAGTCCTTCACGCGGGGCTGAGAGGATGGAAGCATACGACCGTCGACCCATTGCACCTGATCCGGATCATGCCGGCGCAGGGATACGGTTGCCGGCGAACAGCGCTTTTTTCTTTGGCTATACGGCGTATGAAGCCCACCTTTTCCTGCTTGGGAACGGGTGGGCTTTTTGTATGTTGCCCTGTTCAACTTGGATCAGGAGAGAGATCACAACAGCGAGGAGAGAAAAACGTGGGCGATTGTCTCATAGTGGGTGGAGGAGTTATCGGTTTAAGTCTGGCGTATGAATTGTCGCGCAGAGGGATGGGCGTCACGTTGGTTGAGCAAGGAGAATGGGGCGGACAGGCGTCCTCGGCAGCAGCGGGCATGCTCGCGCCGTTGAAGGAGTTTACAGCGCCCGGTCCCATGCTCGATTTCGGCATGACGTCGCTGGCTTATTATCCGCAGTGGGCGCAAGAGTTGGAGGAGTTTACCGGGGGCGATGTACAGCTCAGCCTGGAGGGGCTGCTCACAGTCGCGCTCGACGATGGTGAGCAAGCACAGTTGGCAGAGAAATTTCGCTGGCAAAAGGACGCGGGGCATAGCGTGCACTTTTTGACGGAAAGGCAGCAATTGGCGGAGGTGGAGCCGCTGTTGACAGACAAAGCGCAGGCAGCGATTTACTCCCCGTACGAGGGGCACATCAACAATCGCATGTTGCTTCGCGCTTTGGTGACAGCGTGCAAGCTGCAAGGAGTTGTGCTGCATTCCGGCTGTGTCGTGAGCGGCATCGCGGTAAAAGGCGGGAAAGTAGTTGGCGTGGACAGCTCGCTCGGGCCGTTGCGCGCCGCGCATACGGTGATCACTTCGGGAGCGTGGGCAGGTGTCATGCTGGACTTGCTGGGTGTGTCGGTTCCGGTGCGTCCGGTTCGCGGTCAGATTGCCGCTGTTTCCTCTGTCGGCATTCCGCTGCGCACCGTCATTTTTGGCACGACGGGATATGTGACGCCGAAAAAAGACGGCAAAATCGTGCTTGGCGCAACAGAAGACGAGAGCGGCTTTCAGCGCGAAGTGACGATGGCGGGGTTAGCCAGCATCCTGAACGGGGTCATGCCGTACGTTCCGGCCTTGCATTCAGCCGCTTTTCTGGAGGCGTGGGGCGGATTGCGGCCAGCTACGGCGGATGGCAAGCCATTGCTTGGGCCTGTACCTGGATGGGAAGGGCTGTCGATTGCCGGAGGGCACTTCCGCAACGGCATTTTGCTCTCGCCCGCCACAGCGAAGTGGATGGCGGACTATCTGGAAAAAGGAGAGCGGGAGCAGCTCGCCCCGTTTTTGCCTGCGCGCTTCGTAACAGAAGAAAACGTCAGCGCACATAAAATGGGCTAGTCTTGCCTGCAAACCGGAACACCTCCCCATGGGCACATGTATATGGTAATAAAGAGCACCAGAAGGGGAGGAGTTTCCATGCAGGATGAAAAAAACCTGTACCAGGCTGACGTCCAGACGGTCAGTCTGATCAAGGATATGCGCGAAAATGTGCACAACATATGCAAAGAACACGTCGAGAAAAAAGTGCGCATTGAAGCGATAGACGGCCAGATTTTTGAAGGCGTGATCGTGGATTTTGACGATCAGAATGTATACGTTGAAGTGGACGACCCGGATGCGGAAGAAAACGACTATGAATATGAAATCGAAGAGGTAGCCAGCCGGAAATCGCCCGGCGACTGGGGAATGCATCAGGATTGGAATCCTTACGGAGGGTATCTCCCCTACGGCGGCTATCAGCCGTACGGCGATGTCAGTCCGTTTAGCAGCAGCAGCCAGCCAAATCGGCGACCTCCAGGGGGGCAAGTCAGTCCGTACTCCGATGACTGCTATCCTTACGCTCCGATGACTCCGTTTGGCAGTCCAGGTCAACCGTTTGGTCAGGTGAGTCCGTTTGGCAGCCCGGGTCAACCGTACGGTCAAATGGCTCCGTTTGGCAGTCCGGGTCAACCGTTTGGCCAAGTGAGTCCGTTCGGCAGCCCGAGTCAACCGTACGGCCAGATGAGACCATTTGGCAGTCCGAGCCAACCGTACGGCCAAGTGAGTCCGTTTGGCAGTCCGAGTCAGCCGTTTGGTCAAGTCAGCCCGTTCGGCAGCCCGAGTTTTCCGTACGGCCAGATGCAGCCGTTCCCGGACGGCAATCCATTTTTTAGTCCGTACGGCGGATTCAACCCGTACATGAGCCCTTATCCGCCTTTCCCGCCGCAGCCATGGTATCCGTTTCCGCCGCCACCACCGCCACCGCCAGTTCCTCCGGCTGCGGTCGTCGTGCCGAAAAGAAGGCGACGTCGTCCTTGCCGCAGAGGCAAAAGAATCATTCCACTCGCTTTGTTTACATTGCTTACGATCGCCCTGCTCTAAAATTGGGAGCATGCAAGCCTCTTTGCCAGCGGGGCTTGTTGTGCGTTTGAAGAGCACGGCTGTGCGAGTACAACCTGCCCTTTTGTCGCACACTATCCATAAAATGTGACGAAGGCAGGAGGATTACCAGATGAAAAAAATACAGAGCAGTCTCCCCGGAACGAAGGCGACGTTCGGCTACTTTCGCGAGTCGCTTGAGCCGCATTTTACGCTGGCTAACTGGGACTATGAGCAAGGCTTTTTTGACCGGACGCTGGATGATCAAAACATGGTCTACCTTCGCTTGCCTGTAAAAGTTTTGCAAGGGGAGCTGGACAGCCCGGATGCGTGGCTGGAGCTTGGCGAGCCGTTTGTGTTGCGGCACGTGTACAACACAGGAGTAGAAGAAGATATCGGGTACTACGCGCCTGTCGCTTCGGCAGTGATGAACCAGTTTCAGCAGCCGATCGACAAGGATGCCGACATTGACCCGAGATGGATTCGCAAGGCGGAGGCAATCGTGAAAGAGCTGGAAAATCGCCTTGGATGACGGGTGGGCCTTGCATGAGGCCCGCTTTTTCTTTGCTTGGGGCAGCGTCGTGACTGCTTTTGTCTGACTGGCCTGATACATGGCGAGTGGGCAGGGAAGCATTTCCTGTAAACAGAATGATAAGGGAGAAACCGTGACAAAGACGTTCTGACAGGAGGCGATGGCATGGCGTGGTACCATGCAATGGCAAAATGGTATTGGAAGGTACGCAAGCCGTTAACTCTCGGGGTGCGGCTCATCGTAGACGACGAGCAAAAGGGCGTCTTGCTGATTCGGCATACATATGTTTCAGGCTGGTATTTACCAGGCGGCGGAGTGGAAAAAGGCGAGACGTTTTGGAACGCAGCGCGCAGAGAGCTTAGGGAAGAATGCGGCCTGACTGTGACCAAGCTCAAGCTCTGCCACTTGTATTACAGCGAGCGTGAAGGCAAAAGGGACCACATCGCCTTGTTTCATGCCAGCGCCGCACGCTCGGAATCCGGAGGGGCAGATGGGAATGAAGTCAGGGAGATGCGCTACTTTTTATGGGATCAGCTCCCTGCGGATATGACCCCGTCAACGCGCAAGCGACTGGAAGAATTTCGCGCGGGATCGTTCCAGGAAGAACGCTGGTAAAATCCATTTCGGTTTCCATGCATCTCCTTTTTTCATGTGGTATAGTGAGATCAACAAACAAGCGTACTTGACCGCTTCGAAGGATAAAAGTGAGGGCAGACCAGCATGAAGATTGCGACTGTACTGCGAAATGACGATTATACACGGGAAGTAGAGCATTTGCTGAAGGAAAAGCTGAAGGAGGCTGGCAGCTCGTATACTTTTGTGAATGGAACCGATGAAGAGCCGGATATGGTGCTCTCGATTGGCGGAGATGGAACACTGCTGGAAGCCGTTCACCAATACGGGATGGAGCCGGCTTACGTCGGGATTCATACAGGCCACCTCGGATTTTATGCGGACTGGCGGCCGGAGGAGCTGGATGAATTTGTTGACAGATTGTTGCATGCCCAGCCAGCGATTTCTGAATATCCGACCGTTCAATGCCGGATTGAAACCGCTGATGGCAAGCAATACGATAAATGGGCGCTGAATGAAGTTGTCTTGCGCAATGCGTCCTTGTCGACGCTGGTTGCTTGCGTCTACATTAACGGCGATGAGCTGGAGACGTTTCGCGGAGACGGCTTGATCGTCTCTTCGCCGTCAGGCAGCACGGCATACAACAAGGCTGTAGACGGGGCGATTGTGCATCCGTCGATTGAGGCCATTCAGCTTTCGGAGATCGCCTCGATCAACAACCAGGCATACCGGACGATCAACAGCTCGCTTGTTTTGCCCAAGCATCATGAAGTAGAGCTGATTGTCATGAACCCGGAGATCATGATCGGGCTGGATCGCGAGCAAGGCGTGTGGACAGGCGTTCGTTCCATTACTTGCCGCGTGGGCCAGGGCAAAGTGAAATTCGCGCGCTACAAGCGCCTGACCTTTTGGGGCAGGGTACGCAACTCGTTTATCAAAGGCTAGATAGAGAGGGAGAGGGTTGCATGAAAAAGGTAGGAGCATTGCAAAGCATCTATCGCCATCCTGTGAAGGCAATGCGCGGGGAACTACTTACATCAACCGAGATCGATGCTTTTGGGCTGTACGGGGATCGCGTGTATCGCTTTTGGGATGATACACGGCCCGGAAAATTTTTGGGCGCAGACAAAGTTCCAGCTCTTATTGGCTATTCTGCAACCATGGAGGCAAAACAGAGCGAGGAAGAGTATCCGCAGGTGCGAGTCGTAGCGAGCGACGGCAGCGTTCACGAGTGGGGGGAATCGCTTTTTTCCCATGTAGCGGACACCGCCAAACGGCCCGTTACGCCTTTGCGCAGCATTCCTTCGGAGGGCAAGCAGGACTGGGAAGAACATATTTTGCTGGTGACAGACGCTTCCTTGCGCGAGATTGCCCGCCAGATCGGCAGCGAATGGGTTGACCCGAGACGCTTTCGCGGCAATCTGATCGTTGTGCTGGATGACGACGAGCCGTTTGCAGAAGATAAATGGATAGGAAAAAAATTGAAAATCAACGATGTTACGCTGCAAGTAACGATGCATTGCGTGCGTTGTGTGTACGTAAACATTGACCCGGATACGCTGCAGAGGACCCCGGAAGTATTGAAGGCATGCGTGAAGCGCCACGACAATCACTTCGGAGTATACGCTTCCGTGGTGGAGACAGGCACGGTATCCTGCGGTGACGATGTGTACGTGCTGGAAGAGTAGTGTGCAAGGAGGAGAGCAGCTATGCAAGAGACAAGCCCCTTGGAGAGAGTTCGCGCATTTGTCAAACGGTACGATCCGCAGCTGGAGCCGATTGTGTATGAACAGCCTCTTCCTACATCGGAAGCGGCCGCAGCAGCGTTGGGCAGCGAGGTAGGACAAATCGCCAAGTCGATCCTGTTTCGCTCCGGCGACCAGTTTGCGCTTTTTGTCGCGGCAGGCGATGTCAAGATACACCCGAAGCAGGTGAAAGCTGCGCTCGGTTCGGGAAAAGCGAAAATGGCTTCCATGGAGGAAGTCGAAAAGGTGACGGGCTATCGTGTCGGGGCTGTCTGTCCCTTTGCGTTGGAGCAAGAAGTGCCTGTAATCGTGGACACTTCGCTGCGGCGCTTCCCTGTCGTCTATACCGCCGCTGGCATCGCCGAGTCGCTTTTGCCAGTCACGTATGAGGCGTTGCTGGCGATGACCAATGCCGTCGAAGCAGATGTGGCGCAGGCCCCGCAAGCTCCGTAGCCAGTAGCGTAGATAAGCGTGAAAAAAGGAAGCTCTCGCAAGCTTCCTTTTTCTTGTTTCGAGCCTGTTAACGACTGAGCGAGGAATGTTCTTGCCCAAGCAGCAGCTGGTAAAAATAAACGTCGTGCCACTCGCCGAATTTGAAGCCTACTTCTTGAAACCTTCCGGCGAGCGTGAAGCCGAATTTTTCATGCAGTTTGACGCTCGCTTCATTGCCGCCGACAATTCCGCTAATGACGGTATGGTAGCCCAGTTGTTCTGCTCGCTGCAAGATTTCACTCAGCAGGGCCGTTCCGATGCCGCGTCCCCGCTGTTCTGCATCGATGTAGACGGACAGCTCGACCGTTTTGTTGTAAGCGGGTTTTTCGCGAAAAGTGGAAAGGCAGCAGTAGCCGACGACTTCTTGTTCCCATTCGGCGACGATCAAAGGATGGTTTTTGTTGTGCTTGTGAAACCAGACTTCGCGCTGGGCAATGGTCTGTGGCTCCAAGTCGAATGTCGCGACCAGGTGAGTGATCGCATGATTGTAGATGCGCAGCATGGAAGGCAAATCGCCCAAAACAGCGTCTCTGATGTGCAACATGGGAACCGTCTCCTTTGAGATCCAAACGATAAAAGTCACATTCTAGCGCAAAGCTTCATATACCTCCCGGAGACTCGTGTATCCGGCTTTTTGTGCTTTTGTCAAATACGTCGCCCAGAGCGTCCCGCAAGCTACGGCGTCACAATAGGCATGGTGCCTGCGGGAGATCGGGATGTCGTGCAGGGCACAGAGGGCATCCAGCGATCCGTTGCCGATCGGGTTGCTCAACAGGCGAATGAGCAGCATCGTGTCCAGCATCCGGTGTGTCAACGGACGCCGACTCGTTTTCCACAGGGCCGACCGGAAAAATTCGCGTTCGTGGCGAGAGTGATGGGCGACGAGCGGACGATCTCCGACGAAGCGGAAAAACCGCGACAACGCCTCCAGAAGCTCGGGGGCGTCTGCGGTCATTTCGTCGGAGATTCCGGTCAGCGAGCTGACGTGCGGCGGGATCGTCCGCCCGGGATTGACGAGCGTGTAAAACGAATCTCCAAGCAGCAGCTTCTCGCCGCGCATGGCGACCGCGCCAATCGAGATGATCGCGTCTCCGTGGTCCGGGTAAAAGCCCGTCGTTTCCAGATCGACCACCACTACCTCCAAATCGGCAAGCGGTATGTTTTCGCTGGAATCGACACGCCTGGCTTCCTTGGAGATGGAGCGCAAGTACGCTTGATGCTGCTTGTCGTCCTCGCCAAGCCCCCACTTCCAGTCGCCCGGTACGCCTGTCATGCCGCGATTCATGTTCCACAGGCGGCCGATGAAATCCCATTTTGCCAAGCGCGTCTCCCCCCTATCCTTTGAAGCTGGACGGGAGTTTGGCCGTCATTTTTTGCAGGCGGATAGCCAGCTTCATCGCTTCGCGCATCGATACGGCTGAATCGGGGGAAAGCTTGCTCAGCTTGATGTAGCTGTTGCTCGTATACAGACCGTCCTCCCAATGGAGAAAGGCGATCAGGCGCAGTCCCTGGATCAGCCGAAAATGTGCCGCTACTTCGTCGCAAAAACTTTTGCTCCACACGCCTTTTTCCGCCAGTTGGCCCAGCCTCTCCAGCGTCGAGCTGGCGAAGATGCCGTGCGCCAGGGCGAAATGCCGCACGCAGTTGACGATCGGCAAATAGATGCCGTATTTGATGTTGACGGCTCCGCGAAAACGGCCAGTGACTTCAGGCAGGACGCGCCCGAACAGACCAAGCGGCACCCGGTAGTGCAACGTGTTGCTGACCAGCCGATCCAACAAAAACGTATTGCCAGCCAAAAGCTGCCTGAATCGATCCAATACCGGGGTGAAAATAGCGGATTCCCCGTACAGCACGCGCACGTCGCTTGCCAGAAGCAGATAGCGAGCATTTTCCCAGACGGGATGCGAGATCCAGCGGTCCAACTGGTCGACCCATTGAGCGACACTGCCGCGCCATCTGGGGGAAAGGCATGTTACGTTGCCCTGGCAAGGCGGATAGCCCGCTTCCTCCAAACCGGAGACGACAGCGGCTGCCAGCAGTTGAAAATAGCCGTGAACGGCCTCAATCTCTTGTTCGTCGAGGTGATCGGGAAGATCGTAGACAAGCCCGTTGTCCTGATCGCTGATGATGGCTTGCTCGAACCGCCCGCCGCTGCCGAATTGCAAAAAGGCAAACGGCACAGGCGGGGTGCCAAGCCCCCTTTTCGCCAAGGAATCGACAGCGAGCAGAACGCCTTGGCGAATCAGGTTGTCGTGAATCAAATTGACGACAATGGAAAAGGGAGCCATCTCGCCAGCCCGGTTCAAGTCGCGCATAGGAGACGGGTCCAACAATTCCTGCCGAATCAGCGCAAGCTCAGCAAATGAATTAACCTGTCTAATCCGCTCGATTTGCTCAGGTGAGAGTGTGAGAGGTGCTGCTTTGGTGGGATGCTGCCGGGCGCATGCGCTCAGGTTGCAGTAGTTCGGGATAACCGTATCCCCCGTGTTCGCTAAGGTCAAGACCAACCACCTCTTCTTCTTCTGTGACTCGAAGCCCGATTGTCGCTTTCAAAACAGACAAAATCACATAAGCTACCACAAAGACGTAAGCCATGGAACCGGCGAGGCCGAGCGCCTGTACGCCCAATTGGTGCAAGCCTCCGCCGTAAAACAGTCCGGCACCGCCGACGCCGACTTTTTCAGCAAGCTCCGGCGTCGCAAACAAACCAGTGGACAAAGTTCCCCAAATCCCTGCCACACCGTGAACGGAGAAGGCAAAGACCGGATCGTCAACGCCCAGGCGATCAAACCAGATGGATGTATAAAATGTAAGAATACCTGACACAGCTCCGATGACAACAGCAGCCCACGGGTCGACGAAGGCGCAAGAAGCCGTAATGGCGACGAGAGCAGCCAGCACGCCGTTCAGCATGCTCGGGATGTCGGCTTTGCCCATGACGATCCACGAGATGGCAAGCGCGGCTACTGCACCTGCGGCGGTAGCGAGATTGGTAGTGACGGCGATGTAACCGAAAAATCCGGAAGTGCTGCCCAGCGTGGAGCCGGCATTGAAGCCGAACCAGCCGATCCACAGAAACAGGACGCCGAGCACGGAGTAAACCTGGTTATGGCCGGGGATCAGATTGGAGCTGCCGTCGCGATTGTACTTGCCGATGCGCGGCTTCAACAGCACGGTAGCGACGAGCGCGACGATGGCTCCTTGCAGATGGACAACCGTCGAGCCAGCGAAGTCTTGCATCCCGAGCTGTGCGAGCCAGCCTCCGCCCCATACCCAGTGACCGACGACCGGATAGATGAGGACGGTAAACAAGACGCTGAAAATAAAGTAAACGGACAGCTTGGCTCGTTCGGCGAAACCGCCCCAGGCGATTGCCAGCGAAACCGCGGCGAAGGCTAGTTGAAACAGAAAGAGAATGGAAATGGGAACCGAAGCGGCGGAAAAAGCGGAGAAGGCGTCTTTTTGCAAGCCGTCGAAGAAGAAGCCCGTTAGACCGATAAAAGAATTGCCGTCTCCAAAAGTCAGGCCAAAGCCGAATGCCCAAAAAGCAAGGGAGCAAATGCCGAAGGTGAGGACGGTTTTGCCTGCCACATGGCCTGCGTTTTTCATCCGGGTCGAGCCAGCCTCAAGCAGGGCGAAACCTACCTGCATGAGAATGACGAGGATGGCTGAGATCATGACCCATGTGGCATCAATGGCGGACGAGAGTTCAGTGAGAGTCGGTTCCATTCATTCCACTCCTTTTTTGTGTTAGATAATCTAACATCATTTTTATTTATGTCAGATTATATGACGTGAAAATTGGAAATGCAATTGTTTTTTCACAAAGAAAAACACCAATCGCGCATTCATAGCGAAGCGGATTGGTGTTGCTCACGGGATGTTCGTTTGATGATGGCAAAGCCTGCAGCAGACATGACGACGAGGAACAGGCTGCTCGCGAAAAACAGTTGCTCAACGGGCCAGCTGCCAAGCCATATGGCCCCAAGACTGCTGGATAGCATGGAGAAAAAGGTAAAGAAAAGCATGTTGATCGAGAAAATTTTCCCTGTACTCGCTCCGGCCTTGACCTGAATGGCCGTGACGGTCGGGATGCCGATAAACGGTCCGCCGACCCCGGCTACTGCGGCTCCGAGAAAAGCGACCCAGTGCATCGCCCCGCCAGCGGCGAGCAGCATGAACCCGCCAGCTTGCAACGTCCAGCCGATCATGATGACAAGCAGGTACTTCGTGTAGTACGCACGGGACATGTAGAGGCTGCCGAGCAGATTGCCCACCCCGTAAAAGCCCATCAGCATCGCGAGCGTACTGCCGTTGCCTTGTTGCATGCGCTCGGCCAGAAAAGGAAAGCCGACGCTGTAGCAAACTTGCCAGACGAGAAAGCCCATGTTGCTAAACAGCAAAATCAGGAACAACATCCGGCTTTTTTTCAACTCTCGCACGCCTGTGGCAATATCGCGCACATACTGTCCGGGAGTCATTTTGGCAGCCGGACCGTTCCGCGTATCGGTCAAAGAGACGCGAATCGCATACAAGAAAACGACAGACAGCAAGTAGCTCGTAGCGTTGACAAAAAACAGAGCGGAAAGCGGAACGATGGAAGCGATAAGTCCGATTGTCATCGGCGCTGCGATCCGAACGGTGCGAAAAGTCGTGTCCAGGATGGCATTCGCGCGTCCAAGCTGTTCGAGTGACACGACGGTTTTCAGCGCGACAGTGCGGGCTGGTTGAAACAGGCTGGAGAACAAGCCGAGTAAAAATTGCGCGACCAGAAAAAAGGAAAACTGCTCGATGCCCATGGCGGCCATGATGCCAACTCCGATCGCCACAAAAATACGGGCGACGTCGGCCCCGACCATCAGCAGGCGCGGATTGTACCGATCAGCCAGCACGCCGCCGATCAGGTAAAAAAGCAGTCCGGCCACCATTTCCGGTATGGCCAGCAAGCTGAGCGCCGTCCCTGACTTGGTCGCTTGCAGCAAGTACCAGAGCAAAGCAAAACTGTAGCATTGGTCGCCGATGTTCGCAGTCAATTGCGCCAGCCACAGCTTCAAAAAAGACGGATTCTTCCATAATGATGCCGATGGGTCCACAAGTAATCGCTCCGTAATCAGAAAGTTTTGATCTTAGCGTAGCAAGGCGGAGCAGGAAAGTAAAGGAGCCAGCGGGTGTGCTTTTTTTGGCAAACGTGGACGCATGGAAAAACGGCTTCTGTGGAAGAAGCCGTTACACCGTTACCCTTGTGTGGTGTTGTCTTCGCGATTGTGCTGATTGTGTTGCTGGGAAGAGCCTTGGTTGCTTTCGGTATGCGTATCATCCGCCACCGTGCTGCTGGTCAGTCCGCTGACAGCCAATCCTTTTTGGTTCAAGTTTTTCGCGCTTTTGAATTTGGACATCGCGTGTTCCCCCTTTATAACGTGGCTTCTTTATTTACGATGTCTAGCTTGCGGCATAACTACTCGCCCCACATTTTCCCGCAGGGCGACTGTCTTTCCTAAAGGCGCAAGGTATACTATAGAAAGAAAATGCTTGAGTGATAAAGGAGGGGATGGCATGGGGAAGTGTGTCATCATCGTGGAGGGGAAGACAGACAAGGAGCGATTGCTTCGCGTACTGGCCGAGCCTGTGACCATCTTTTGCACGTTTGGCTCCTACAGTCAGGAGAAAGGCGAACAGCTTCTGGCCCAGGCAGAATCGGCGGAAGAAGTGTATTTGTTTACAGATGAAGATGACAGCGGAAAAAAATTGCGGGCGAGCTTATCCGAAGACTTCCCGCACGCCGGACATCTGCACACTCCGAAAATGTACCGGGAAGTGGCAGACACGCCACTTCCTGTTCTGGCGGAAATATTGGAACGGGCCGGATTTGCCGTGATCGTGCCGGCTCCTTGATCTGGTACAGAGATCAGGGGATAAAACCTCCCTCCATCGGCTATAACAGTAGTAAATGGATTGGTGGAGGTGCAAAGACACTTGCGCGGCTTGATGACGTTTTTGAACAGGATGAACATCCTGGTATGGCTTGTGGGTATTTTTATCGCTCATGCGCTGCTTTATCTCGCCTTGGGAACAGCTACGTGGCTGGCAACTTCCCTTTTGGCGACCGCTTTTTACGGGATTATTCTTTTGGTAGGCAAACTGATCGCCAGTCGTTATCCTGACAAGGAAGAGAGCAGATAAAAAGCCGGCTATGGCGCAGCCGGCTTTTTTCCTTTTGGCTTCACCAGCCGAGATATTGCATCGCCAAAATCAGTGCTCCCAGTACCCAGACGTAAACGGCAAAGCCTTTCATCGAGCCTGTGCTGATGATTTTCAGCATCCAGCGAATGGCGACGTACCCGGCTAGTCCGGCGCAGATTGTTCCGACGAGCATCGGGATCAGGAGGGCGGTATGGAGTGGCGCCGCCGCCAGCTTGGCTGTTTGCAGCACACATGCCCCGAGGATGGCTGGCAAGGAAATCAAAAAGGAAAAGCGGGCAGCGTCAGCCCGATCAATCCCGCGCATGAGCGCTCCGGCTATCGTCAGTCCGGAACGGGAGATGGCGGGAAGAATCGCCGCTCCTTGCAGAGTGCCGATGATCAGGGCATCCGCATAGCTGATGTCGTCGAACTTTCGCTGGCCGCGCCGCATGGACTCTACAGCCCAAAGAATCGCCCCTGTCGCGAGAAACTCCCAGCCGATGGTGATTCCGCTGCGGGAAATTTCTTCAAAATAGTCCTCGAACAACAGGCCAATCGCCGCAGTCGGGATCGTTCCGACCACGAGCAGCTTGGTCAGCTTGGACAACGGGTTCAAGACGATATAGCGGATTTGCGGCCAAAACACGATGACGACAGCGATCAGCGTGCCGAAATGGAGCATCGTGTCAAAAAGCAGCCCGACCTCCTGCATGCCAAACAGCTTTCGGAACAAGACGAGGTGGCCTGTGCTGGAGATCGGCAAAAATTCAGTCAAGCCTTGAACAATCCCGAGAAAAATATGTTCAAGAAGTACGAGCATGGATAGCGGTCACTCCTGTCTGTTGGCAAAATGAAACCGGGGTACAAGCCGGGTCTTACTGTCATATGTATGTTCGCGAAGACGAGACTTGCCTTTTTTTAGGCGGAAGCTTTGTTCTCGCGAGAAAAAAGTAGTGGTATTTTCCTGGCCGGGATGGGTATAGTTAGTGTGCATATAGGAAGAGAGTGAGGAAGAAAGAAGCATGTACAAAAAGACAAAACGCGAGCCGCAGAAGGTTGCTGCTGCTACTGGCAATTTGCAGGCGGGCATGACACTGGAAATGAAGGTGGCGCGAAAGACCGAGATCGGCTATTTCCTTCGCGCGGGCGACGACGAAGTTTTCCTGCACGAAAAGGAAGCGCACGAACGGTTGCATTTGGACGATGAGGTGGAAGTGTTTTTGTACCACGACCACGAGAATCGATTGGCCGCGACGATGGATATGCCGTATGTCGGCATGGGCGAGTATGGCTGGCTGGAAGTTGTGGACATTTCCCCGCGCATGGGAGTTTTCCTCGATAACGGGATCAAAAAAGATTTGCTTCTGTTCGTCGACGACCTGCCCAAGCTGAGCGATGAGTGGCCGCGCCCGCGGGATCAGATTCTCGTTACGTTGAAACAGGACAAGCTCGGACGTCTGCTGGCCAAGCCTGTGACAGAAAATGAAGTAACCAAAATTGCCGCCATGGCAGGAGCAGAGATGCTGAACAAGCAGGTGGAAGGCACGGTCTACAAAGTCATAGCGGCAGGCGCGTTTTTGCTGACGGAGGACGAGCATATTTTGTTCATTCACCGCGATGAGATGGTTGGCCGACTCCGTTTGGGCCAGACTGTGACCAGCCGCATCAGTTATGTGCGCGAAGACGGCAGGCTGAACGGTTCCATGAAGGAACGCAAAGAAGTGCAGTACGGCGAAGATGCCGACAAGCTGCTGCGCTATTTGATCAATCGGGACGGAGCCATGCCTTATACAGACAGTACCGAACCGGATATCATCCGCGAAAAGTTCCAGATGAGCAAATCCAGCTTCAAACGTGCGCTTGGCAAGCTCATGAAAGAGCGTCGGGTGGAACAAGTAGACGGGTGGACGAAAATCGTTCGTCACGAGGAAGATTAATAAAGCGAAACCCTCTCAGGTGCGCGCACTGCTTCAAGCCGAAGCCAAGCGCCAGAGAGGGTTTTTTGTTATTGTGGCGAGAGAATGGAAAGAATTGTAACACTTGACTAAAAAAACTGCAAATTCCCATTGAAAAATATAGTAAAATAGGAAAGGCAACGTAGGTGAGTGGAAGAGTAGGCAGGCGGATTGCCTGACGCAATTGTCTATCTATTTAGAAAAAGAGGGTCGCTCAAAGCGCTGTGCTTTTGTGCGTTAAGCTGCTGCATTGTCAGTTCGCGCTGTCATGCTTCCTCCGTTTGCTTTCAGACAAAAAAAGTTCATCCATTCCCTTCATAGAAAAGCAAAAAGAAGACGAGGATATGGCAAGGGTGACTTTTGGAGTGAGGATGCAAATGTGGTAAGATATTTCTATTGTTGTTTGGGGAGGGAAGCATGTGAGCGAACTACGCAATCCATGGCAGTTACTATACCGGGTCTATCGTCACGTTCAACCTGTTCTGGAGCGGGAGTTTGCGGCTTGGTACCGAAAAGCGCAGGCCATTCCGAATCCTGAGCTGGGAAAACAGGCGCAAGACAGCATGAACTCCAAAAAGTTTCACTGTCAGGGTGGATGTGTGTACGCCGCACAGGTCATTCCTTACGTGGAGACGATTGTGCCGTTGATCGTAGCTTATCAGACGATCAGCGACTACTTGGACAATTTGTGTGATCGAAGCACGTCACTAGACCCCGAGGACTTTCGTCAGCTGCATTATTCCATGCAGGATGCATTGACGCCTGGCGCGCCTCTGCGGGACTACTATTTATATCGGGAAGACAAGAATGATGGCGGCTTTTTGGCGGATTTGGTGCAAACCTGTCAACGTTATGCGGCCAAACTGCCTGCTTACAGCAAAATTCAATCCAAGGTACTGACCTTCTCCT
Organism: Brevibacillus sp.; assembly: GCF_003521185.1. NCBI lineage: Bacteria > Bacillati > Bacillota > Bacilli > Caryophanales > Paenibacillaceae > Brevibacillus > Brevibacillus sp. The sequence goes on along the minus strand of NZ_DOTK01000066.1, from coordinate 55,163 downwards.
GTCTGTACAGCGATTTGCAGGTGCACAAACATATCGCGCAGCATTTGCGTGAGAAAGCGTTGCTCGATTGGTGGGACGATCACAAGGAACGCTTCAGTTATTTGCAATGGCAAGAATTTGCGGCGGTCACTGGCTCGACGATCGGGATTTTCGCTTTGTTTTGCCTGGCGACAGATGAAAAGGTAAACGAGGAAACAATCGAGGCAGTCAGCGAAGCGTATTTTCCTTGGCTCTGCGGATTACATATTTTGCTTGATTACTTGATCGATCTGGAAGAAGACAGACTGGGCGGAGATTTGAATTTTGTCAGCTATTACGAATCCGAGCAGGTAGCGACGGAGCGCTTGCAGTTTTTCATAAAACAAGCAAAGGCAAGCGTTAAACGCTTGCCAAATCCTGCATTTCACCGTATGATCGTGGACGGGTTGGTCGCATTTTATCTGGCAGATCGCAAAGTAAACCGCAGCCAGCCACACATATATACCATCGCTAGACAGCTGCTGAAACAGGCAAAAGGACTGCCTTCTGTCCTGTTTTACGTGAACAGCCTGCTTGTACGGCGATAACGGAGAAGAGGTTAGCGCATATGCTTGCGCTTGTACGAAAAGCCAAATCCCATCAATGAGAAGGCAACAACGATACAACCAAGGATACCGAGGGGGCTTTTTTCCCCGATGGAAATGCCAACTCCGATGAGACAGGCGGTTACGCAAAATGCCAAAGTCAGTGTTACCATTTGATAACGATTCATCGGTTTGTAACCTCCTATCTGTCAATGTTCCCATTATACCTTATTTTCCGCGAAAAGCATCCAGGGAAAGATTCCGGAAAACCTAGTAAATTTTTGTACGAAGTGGTGGAGAACGTAGATGGAAAGCATTATACAAATTAGAAAAGGGAATCAATTGGTGGAAGGCCACGTGACATACGAAGAAGGAGATTTAATCGAAGCGGTCTTCCCCCAACACTTGGATGTGACGGTCGGTGATCAGATTCCATGTCTGTTGACCGCTGATTATGAAACCATCAGCAACTTTGAAGCAGTCGTCGTGGCGCGGGACAAAAATCGGCTGTTTTTGTTCCATTCGCCAACGGCCAGCGAGTTTCGCGAGCAACGCAGGCGCTATCCCCGCTTCGATATGGAAGTGAAGGGCTGGATTCAATATCCGACCCAAGAGCCGGATTCGTTTTTTTCCGTATACAGCCAAATGGTGTATTTGGTGAACCTGAGCCTGGGCGGACTGGCATTTCGGGCGGACAAACCTGTTCCCGTCGAGCAGGCGCTTGTCTTTTCCTTTGAGTTGTACGGGCGCAACAGACCGGATGGGGTCGTAATCTCCGAGTTGCAAATTATTCATGAGCGGATTGAAGCGCCGCATTATTTTTACGGCTGCACGATCAAAGGGATCAACGCGCGACATTTCCACAATTTGCGCAAATACATTTTGCACAGGCAGATTGAGGAGCGCCGAAAAGTGAAAATCGAATAACTCATTTCGTGAATTGGTCAGCGGGACCAATTTTTTTTTTGCAATTGACAACGGCTTCCCATTCGTTACTACCTCATTCCGATCCTGATCTTTCAGTCATTTGTTCACTCGGAAGTGTCAGTGCAATCGCTGGCTGTCATTGTTCTGCATTTTTTCATGACGACGCTGCTCGTATACGGGCTGTTGAGGCTGGTGGCCGGACGACTGGGCTGGCGGGATGACATGCTAAAATGGAATGTGCTCGCTGCTACTTTGGCGAATGTCGGTTACTTCGGTTTGGCTGGTCTTGCCTGTCCTGATCGCCTGGCCGCTCGCCATGTGGATGAGCGAGAATCCAGTAGAGAGAGCGGTGATGATCCTGATGTTCGGGATGCCGACCTCTTTGAACCTGTTGTTGCTGGCAAAGGATCAACGGCAAGATACGAACGGGTTTGCGATGATTATTTTGCTGACGACGGTCAGGGCCTAAACGAAGTTATCCCGCTTGTCGAGAAGAGGCAGGAGAAGAATTTGCTGCCCGATTTCCCCAAATCCAGCGTTGCAGCACAATGGCAATTCCCCCGACAGCTGCGACGAGCAAGCCTATCCATAAAAAGCTTTTCGCCGGACCGAGCCAGGTCATCAAACCGCCGCCCATGAGCGGTGCGACGATAAATGTCACGCTGGAAAGCGAATCAATAATGCCCCGTACGCGTCCGAGTGCGTGTATGGGCGTTTCTTTTTGAATGAGGTAGTTCAGCCCTACGGAAGTCAACCCTGTCCCGATGCCGGCGAGCAACGAAGCCAGCAGCAGCCAGTAGATGGCCGACCCTGGCTGGAAGAGGCCGATCCAGGAAAAGCAGATGCCAATCAGCAGAACGCCGCCGCCAAGCACCCAGCCGTACGAGCGAATCTGGCCCAGCCGATGCAGCCATGTGATCGTCAAAAGCGCACCGAGTCCGATGACACTGACCGAGTAGCCGACGATCTCCGGACGATTCGGCACCTTTTCGCGGAAGATGACAGGAAGCTGCGCGTCTGCCAATTGAATCGCCATCATGGCGAGCAGCGAAAAAAGCGCGCTTACGAGCAAGACCCGATTTTGCAAAAAGACAGCCCAGCCTTCCTGCCAGGCGACGCGAAGCGAAACGGCTTTTTCTCCCGAGTCCGAGGCGGATTTGGGAAGGCGTCTCTCCACATTGCGAATCGTCAGCATGAGCAAAGTAGAGACGACATAGCTCGCGGCGTTGATCATGAGACAAATCGCGGGTGTCAGGATCGCGGCGATCGTCCCGCCGATCAACGGCCCGATCAGCTTGGCGGTTTGATAAATGCCTCCGTTCAAGGAAGCTGCCCGCAGCAGATGTTCAGGAGAAACAATTTGCCGCGTCAATGTCTGGTGGGCAGGATCGTTGAAGACGGAAGCGCAGGAGCGCAGGGCGATGACGAGCAGAAACGACAGCGGGTCAGGCATGGCGAGCAAAAGCAAGGTGAGGCTGGCCTGAACCATGTTGGCCGTCATGATCATCCGGACTTTGTGCACCCGATCAGCCAGCACTCCAGCAAATTGTCCGAGCACAATACCGGGAGCAGCATACGCAATCGGCAAGAGAGCCATCGTCATCGGATCGGCCTCCCAGACGTAGCCCAAAAAAATGGCGACAGCAATAAAATCGAACCAGTCTCCCAGCGTGGAAAGACCGTACGCAGTAAGCAGTGTCCGAAACGCCTTGTTTTTCTGTAACAAAAAAATCCCTCCATCGCATCGTGCTGATTTGATGATAAAAGGGATTTGTCAGAGGATTATCAAAAGCGGACGGACAGTTTGTGGATGATCGACTTTTTCAACTGCTCGAATTGGTATTGCGAGGATAAATCGTCCCACATTTTCTGATAGCGGCTCTCCCATTTGGCATCGCAGGGGAAGCGGCGGAAAAACAGCAGAATGTTGTGTACGGCGTAAATCAGGTGCGGGACAAATTGGGTGGACCGGATGACTTCGACACCTTCATCGACCAGCCGCCTCGCTTGAGCTGTCTCTTGACGGTGATATTGGCAGAAGCCTTGCAGCACTTTGAAGCTGCCCAGTTCCCGTTGCATCGGAACCTTTTGCAAAATGACAGAAGCTCTCGCCAGCTTGCTCTCGGCTATCTCAACTGAATCGGACAAAAGCTCCATCCACGCTTCCTCAGCCAACAAAAAAAGCGTGAAGCTTTCCGAATCCATTTGTTCCACGATTTTTCGCGCGCGGACCGCCTGCTCTCTGGCAAGCTGTTCTTCACCCGCCCGGATGTAGAGGGCGACGGCGTTGATTTGTATTTCGTCGCGAAATATTTCCGGCATCTCCGCTTGTCTTTTCCCTACCTCCTGAAACACATGGATCGTTTTGCGCCCATCCATTTCCGTCATGTGGTAGAGGTGAAACAAATAAAACAGCTTTTCGCTCATCGGTGAATCCGTGTCCTCGATAAACCAGGCAAAATCCCCGACGACAAAGCGGATGTACATGGCGTAAAAAGGGTCCAGCTGAAATCCGAGAATTTCTTGATTGGCTGCGAGAGTCTGTAGGGCTGCGCCCATCCCCATTCCATGGTAGGTGGACAGCATTTGCCGGATGTGATCGGAAAAATTTTCGTTCAAAGCATGGAGCTGGGGCGGCGGCTGATGCTGCTTCCATGTCAGGCGGTAGCCTACCCCTCGCACTGTGTCGATGGTGAATAGATGGGACCATTTTTGCAGCTTTTTGCGCAGCCGATAAATGTGGTCGTCAATCGTCCGGTCTGTCGGATTTTCCAGCGGCCATACGGCGTCGAGCAAATTTTCCCGGCTGAAGGTCCGGTTTTTCCAGCTGTACATGTATTTCAGCAAGGTGTATTCTTTTGGCAAAAGAACAACGCTTTCCCCGCCGTAACGAACTGCAAGCTGGTCATCCTGCCATGAGATCAATTCCATCTGAACGACTCCTCATCAAGACCGTATTTCTTCATCTTATTGTAAAGGGTGCCCCGTGAGATGCCGAGCAGCTCGGCTGCCGCCTTTTTGTTTCCGTACGTGCGTTCCAGAGCCGCGATCACGCGCTCTTTTTCCGTCTGTCCGGGGGGATGATGCATCGCCAACGGATTTGCCGGGACGTGCACAGGACGCGTTGCTGCCGGGGCGCTGTACGTACTGTTTATGGACGCAAAAGCAGCGGGAGGAATCTCTTCATGCTGGGAGCGAATCGCGCTTGGCAAATGCTCCGGGGAGATGACGCCGTTTTCTTGCAGGATCGACAGACGTTCAATGACATTCCGCAACTGCCGAATATTGCCTGGCCAGCTATAGTCGAACAAAGCCTGCATCACCTCTGACGCGATGCGCGGCACGGCTTGCTCATGCACGACAGAATACTCGTGGATGAAGATTTGGACAAGCTCCGGCAAATCTTCGCGTCTGGCGCGCAGCGGGGGAATTTCCAGCGAAAAGACGTTGAGCCGATAATACAAGTCTTCGCGAAAACGGCCGTCTGACACCATCTGTTCCAGTTGGCGGTTGGTTGCTGCTACGATGCGGGTGTTGACGGTGATCGGCTCGGTTCCCCCTACGCGGTAAAATTGCCGCTCTTGCAGGGCGCGGAGCAGCTTGACTTGCAGCTCCAGCGGAAGCTCCCCGATTTCGTCGAGGAAAAGCGTGCCGCCATGGGCCAGCTCCAGCTTGCCTGGCTTGCCTTTTTTCTCCGCTCCGGTAAAAGCGCCCCCCTGGTAGCCGAACAGCTCGCTTTCAAACAGCGCTGCCGGAATCGCTCCGCAGTTGATGGCGACAAAAGGCTTCTCCCGCCGTCTGCTGGCTTGGTGAATCGCTTTGGCAAACAGCTCTTTGCCCACGCCGCTTTCGCCGTAAATCAGCACGGTGGCGTCGGTTTGGGCGACCTTTTTCGCAGAGCTGATGGCGGCCTGAATGGAAGCGGAATGCCCTTTAATCACGTAAAAAGGATCATCCGCCGCCTGAAATCGGCTCATTTCCTGCTGCAAGTTGTGCAGGTGGGCGGTCGTGTGCGCCAGCTCCTCATTCAGCCGGACAAGCTCGGTAATATCCTGTTCAATTGAGATCGCCCCGATGATCTGCCCATCCTGGCGAATCGGTGCGGCATTGATCAGGACGTGGCTGTCCGGGCGAGGAATATGGTACACCCGTTGAACAGACGTGCCCTGGCGCAAGGCGTCCAAAAGGCGGATGGACTCGCTGGCAAAGTGCTCGTCAAGCGAGGTGCCAAGCACTTGATCCCGGTCGATCTCGTAAATGGTTTCAGCGGCCCGGTTCCAATACTGGACGATATTGTTGGAGTCGACGATCGTAATGGCTTCGCTCATCGTGTCCATCAAGGTGCTGAGCAGGACAGACTGGTTTTGCGTCAAATTGACAAAGGCGGCCAGCAATTGATTCGGCAAAACAATGCCTGTTGCCCGTCGTTCCCTATCGACCGTGACCAATGTGGGCGTGGGAGTAGTGGCGAGTGCCAGGCGGATATGTTCCAGACACTGGGCAAGCGTCGCGGTCGCGGGAACACAAATCACCGCTACATCACGCTCGCCGTCGCGCCATACACCCTCCTTTTCGCCTTCGCGTATTTTAATATCAAGAGGATTGACTGGAATTGCCAAGTCCGAGACAACACTATCCAGTGAGAATAGAGGTTTCAAATCGTCACTTCCTATCCACACTAACAGGTAAAAGGGACTGGTCATCTGCTTAGCCCTTACCCGTCAGTAATTGTAACTAATCAGAAGTGTACAAGAATAGACACGAAATGTACATATGTGTTGAAGTGTATGTACAGCAGTCGTGCTCCATCATGATTGGCAAAGTCAAGATATCACGGAACCAGGCTGTGTTGGCACGGTTTATGCTAGTACAAATGATGCAGAGTACGTTGAGGAGGAGACAGTCAACGATGGAACAAGCTATGAAGGATTTTTTCTTATTCTTATCCAAAAATAAAGCGATGAATGCGGCTGCGAAAAAATGGGGTCTGCGCTTCGGGGCCAGCCGTTTTGTATCCGGTGTCACGATTGCAGAAGCAATCGCTGCTGTACGCAAGTTGAACCAGCAAGGTCTTGTTTGCACACTCGACCACTTGGGTGAATTTGTTTTCAGCCTGGAAGAAGCAAACGAGTCAGCTGACTACTGCATCAAAACATTGGAAGCGATTCACCAATCCGGTGTCGATTGCAACCTGTCGCTGAAAATGACTTCGCTCGGTCTGGATATCAGCCGCGAGCTGTGCATGACAAACATGAGACGCATCCTCGATGCAGCGAAGAAAAACGGCAACTTGTTCGTGCGGATCGACATGGAAGATTACGCACACAACCATGTGACGATGGAAATCCTGAATGAGCTGCTGGAAGAATACGACAATGTCGGAACGGTTATTCAAGCTTACCTGTACAAGGCTTCCGATGATATCGACAGCCTGAAAGACAAAAAGGTGAACTTCCGTCTGGTAAAAGGCGCTTACAAAGAGTCCGCGGAAGTCGCTTACCCGAACAAGCCGGATGTAGATGAGAACTACAAAAAAATCATCAAGCAACACCTGCTGAATGGCGGATATGCTGCCGTAGCCACACATGACGACAACATTATCGCTTATGTCAAACAACTGGAAAAAGAATACAACATTCCGCGTACACAGTTTGAGTTCCAAATGCTGTACGGTATCCGCACGCAATCCCAGATCGATCTGGCTCGCGAAGGCTACAAAATGCGCGTATACGTGCCATACGGAAATGACTGGTACGGCTACTTCATGCGTCGTCTGGCAGAAAGCCCGGCAAACGTGAAGTTCGTGCTCAAAGGAATGTTCTCGAAGTAAACCGCATACAACGCGTGAACCACACCCCTGGAGCTTTTCAGGGGTGTTTTGTGTTAGGATGGAGCCAAGAATCTGCCTTTGAGTGAAAGGGGTTATTTTCGTGCACGCATTCCAGATCCCGCTTATGCCTCCGTACTCCTTCGAACGACTTTTTCAACGGCTGCAAACTCATCCTGATCCCCAACTGGAAGTACAAGCAGAAAACAATCTGCTCAGGCGCGTTTTTCGGGTCGGGTCACGCCCGGTTTTGACCAGCTTGCAATTTGTGGGAAGTATCGATCAGCCGGTCTTGCAGGTCGGGACGACTTCGGCTTTGTCAGCAGAGGAACGAGACGAGCTGGTGCGCACGATCCGTCACGTTTTTTGCGCTGACCTCGACCTTTTGCCGATTTATGAACAAATGCAGGAAGAAGCTGAACTGGCTGTTTTGGTCAAACGGTTTCGCGGCCTGCGCTTGATGCACGACTCCGATCTGTTCCAGTCGATGGTCAAAACGATTATCGGTCAACAAATCAATCTGACCTTCGCGGCGAATTTGACGCAACGGTTGCTGGCATTGGCAGGCGATGAGGTCGTGGACGAGCGCGGGGTGAAGTTTCTCGCTTTTCCTACCGCGGAAGCAGTCGCCAGGCTCGCTGTGGAAGATTTGCGTCCCTTGCAGTTCAGCCAGCGCAAAGCGGAGTATATCATCGACTACGCGCGTGCGATTGTCGATGGAACCGTGGAGCTGGAGCGGCTGTGGGCGATGGAAGACGAGGAAGTTGTGGCTCATCTGACTGCCTTGCGCGGAATTGGCCGCTGGACAGTGGAGTGTCTCTTGATGTTCGGAATGGGCCGTCCCAATTTGCTGCCCGCCGCCGATATCGGACTGCGCAATGGGATTTCGCTTGTATATAAACTAGATACAAAGCCGGATGAGAAAGAAATTCGCCGCATGGGAGAACGCTGGGAACCGTGGCGAAGCATATATTCTCTATACATTTGGGAAGCGGTAGGCGCCGTCAAGCGCAAAGAGGCTGTTGACAGGTAGTGGATATTTTAAGTCTATGAGTGATGCGCAATGCATGGAAGAATGGGATTGGCTTTACTCTCGATATACGACATAGAAAGTAACGGACTCCAGGTAGTAGGAAGAGTGAAAGCATATTAAAATAAGTAGCCTTAGTCTTGTTAACAGGACTAAGGCTACTTATTTATTTCTTATGGCTATCTTTACTTTGTGCGTTATTTCTTTTCTTGGAGGTTCTCGTGAAAAAATCCATTAATACAATCAAAACTACTATAAAAATTGACTGCATTAGAGGTTTAACATAGCTGGATTGATCGTATATAAAGTAAGCTAATATCAAGTTGAGTATGAAGGTAATAAAGTATCCAAAGGTTTTAATTATCTCACCTCATCTCAGAACCAAGGGTCTATAATGGTAGATTTTCTCACATCTACTTCAAGATTGCCACCACTATAATTTGAGTTTTTGGTAACCCTTATTTCTTTTTTGATTTCATAGTCTCCAATGAAGTTTCCATTCATATCGAATTTACCTGCTGATAATTCTCTGTAATAGTATTTAATAGAAAAATACAAGTTTTCTGTGTCAGTGGCTACGAAATAGTAGACACCGAATCCACCAACTGCAGCTACACCAACTCTACGTGGATCTGGTAATCCCCCATTTTTTGCCCATTCGACCACGGCTGCTCCCAACGCTGTTTTTACTGCCGCTCTGAATTTCTTCGAAGTATTAATGTCATTTGTTTTCATGTGTACATATGCAGTAGGATACGAAGCAGCGGCTTTCATAAGGCTTGAATTAAACTCTGAAACAAGTAGCTGGTTAACTTTAGAAATAGCTTCAGGCGCTGTGTTCACTAACTTCACATTGCCTTTTTCCACAGTGAAATCAATGTTGTTCTTTTTCAAGATGCTAACAATTCTTTCGTTGACCACAGGGGTTTTTTCATCGACTGCTGCGGCAGCACCGAGAGGAACACTGAAAACTACCAACAGACAAATGCTAAACAATAGAGCATACAACCTTTTCATCATTCAACCCCCTGCTGGTATATTTCTAACAGTATTTATTATAATAGGTAATTTCAGGAAAATAAAGAACTGACAGGAAATAGTTTTCGACAAACCTTTTTAACTGTGATTTAATTTTAATATATAGAATATTTCAAAAATTACACTTATACCATTCAAGCCTGAACGGGTTTTCTTGAACAACAAATAGGAATGGGATGTTTAAGGGTTTCAGACTTTTATTTGCCAATCACAATAACCTTCTCTCTGAAGTTAATGAGAAGTGATAGTAAATCTTTTAAAAAGACATATTATACAAAATGTCGCAAGAAACATAGGGATAGAAATCTATTCGTGATAAAAGGGTGAGTTGAATTTGAATATAATAGACCTATACAATAGAAAGCTAAATAATCCAAATATCAGATTTAAAAAAGGCATTTGGGATCCCGCAGATGGCGGATATGAGAATTTCAAGCGATTGCTAAGATATATTGTCTTAGAAAAGCGACAATGGTCGAGAGATGAATTACTGATAAATGTTTCAGATGAATTTCTGCGCGAAAGCAAATTATATGCTGGAATGGAGAGGATGTTTCAGTATCGAATAGAAGATACCATTATTAGCTCCTGGGAGGAATAGTTGTCACCTTTGACGAAAAATTCTTTACTTTTCAACAAATTACAGTTGATAAATGAAGAAAAATTAAGTTATACTAATAAAAATTTTATAAAAACCAACAATATGGTGGGGAGTAACATGAGAGATTTAACAAAGAGAGAAACCATTACTGTAGGACTTATGCTGTTTGCTTTGTTTTTTGGAGCCGGAAACATGATTTTCCCGCCAGCGCTTGGACAGGCAGCGGGTGAAAATGTATGGATTGCCATGCTCGGCTTTATTGTCACCGGAGTGGGCTTGCCGCTCCTCGGGGTGATCGCCGTAGGATTGGGCGGCGGCAATCTGCAAGCGTTGGCAGGGAGAGTTCATCCTCTGTTTGCAACCGTCTTTACGTTTATTGTGTATTTGTCGATCGGGCCATTCATGGCTATCCCGCGAACAGGTACGGTTACTTACGAAATGGGCGTTCTGCCGTTTTTGTCTGAATCGGCAAAAGGAAGCCCGCTTCCGCTGCTTGTGACCACGATTGTTTATTTTGCGATCACGTTTTGGCTGGCATTGAATCCGAGCAAGCTTGTAGACCGAATTGGGAAAGTTCTGACTCCTGCTTTGCTGATCATTATTGGCATCATGTTTGTCAAATCGCTCCTTCAACCGATGGGCGAGGTAGGAGTGGCGACGGGAGATTACCAGCATACCGCCTTTTTCAAAGGGTTTGTCGAAGGCTATCTTACGCTGGATGCGTTGGCCGCGATGGTATTCGGTATCGTCGTCACTGCTGCGGTAAGGGAAAAGGGCATCACTGACCCGAAAAAGCTGACATGGTCGACGATCAAGGCGGCTGTCATTGCAGCGATCGGCTTGGGGCTTGTCTACCTGGCGCTGGGATACATGGGGGCGACCAGCTATTCATTGGGACAGTCCGATAATGGCGGACAAATTTTGACGGGCGCTGTCCAGCATCTGTTTGGTCCGCTCGGCAATCTGTTGCTCGGTGGCGCGGTATCACTCGCTTGCCTGACGACTTCTGTCGGGCTGGTGACGGCATGCAGCCGCTTTTTCTCCCAGCATATCCCGGGTGTTTCCTACAAGACAATGGCAATCATTTTGAGTGTGTTCAGCGCGGCTGTTGCTAATGTAGGGCTGACGCAGCTGATCGCGATATCCGTTCCGGTACTCATGGCGATTTATCCGCTGGCGATTGTCTTGATGCTCGTATCGTTTTTCCACAAATCATTCAAAGGCTACGCCGCTGTTTACCAGGGGGCGATTATTGCCACAACGGTGGTCAGTTTGTTGGATGGATTTGCGCAGGCTGGCATCAAGATCGCGGCGCTCGCGCCGATTTTGGAGCATTTGCCGCTGCACAAGGAAGGGATCGGCTGGCTGCTTCCTGCCATCGCCGGAGGGCTGATCGGCTATCTATGGGGCAGCTTGCGTCCCGGTCGCAAAGACGGACAAAAAGTGTTGGAGCAAAAACTGGGCAAGGTGTAGGCTTTGCTTTGCCGATCGATCAGATGAAGAAAAGACGACGCGCCGCCTTGCAAAAGGGTCTGGCGCGTTTTTTGTCGCTTGTTCACTTCCTGCTATTCCCGGACAGTTAGGACTTCTATCCGTCCACAACGAGGATGATCTGTGTTACCATGGGAAAAAGCTGTAGCGTCTGCAACGGCACTTTTTTCCTATGCCGTTCAAAGGAAAGGAGGTTGTTAGCCATGGCCCAAATGAAGGTCCTCGTAGCTGATGACGATCCAAATGTACGCGAAATCATTCGCCTTTATTTTGAAAAACAACAGTTCGAGCTTGTCGTCGCCAAGGATGGACGGGAAGCTCTTGCCCTTGTAGAGACGGAACAACCCGATGTTTTGATTCTGGATGTCATGATGCCGCAAATGGACGGTTTTGAGGCGTGTCGGGAAATTCGCAAAAAATGGGATACGCCGATTATTATGCTGACGGCAAAAGATGAGGAATTTGACCGTGTGCTCGGTCTGGAGCTGGGAGCGGACGACTATGTGACCAAGCCGTTCAGTCCGCGCGAACTGGTGGCGCGAATCAGGGCGATCATGCGCCGCCTGCAGCCAAAGCCGAAGGTCGAGGAGGATGCGCCGCGCATTTTCAGCTTTGAGCAGTTGACGATTGACCTGGACAAGCGGGAGGTCATCGTCGCGGGAGAAAAGGTCAGCTTTCGCCCGAAGGAATTTGATTTGCTCGTGCAGCTGGTCAAATCGCCAGGCAGCGTATGGTCGCGCGAGCAACTTCTCGAACAAGTGTGGGGCTTCGATTATTTCGGAGACGTCCGCACCATCGACGTTCATATCAAAAAGATCAGACAACGGCTGGAAAATCTCCCGTATGAGTGCATCCACACAGTCTGGGGGATCGGCTACAAGTTTGGGGTGGAGAGCTGATGCTGGGCACTTCCAAAAGCATTTTCCGCCGTCTGCTGTTCAGCTTTTTGGCTACTGTGCTTGTCGGACTGGGCATTTCCGGCATCCTGCTCTCCTTTTTTGCGAGGGAGTACATTTACAATTCCAAGGAAGAAGAATTGCTGCGGATGGCGAAAAAGGTCAACGTCGCGATTCACGACAGCAATCGGGTGAACAAGGAGTTGCTGGACAAGCTGGCGATGCTCGACGAATCGTTTGACACCCGGATATGGCTGTTCAACAAAGAGGGGAAAATTGTCGCGACTTCGATGAAGGACGAAGTTTTCACCGGAAAGTCGGTCGCTGTCTCCATCGCAGACAACGTGCTGAAAGGCAAAAATGCGGTCACGGAATTGAAAATCGAAGGACTGGAGGACCCGATGCTCTCAGTCTCTGTGCCGTGGGGCGAGGGGGAGCAGGTGTACGGGGGAATCATCCTGCATGCTCCAATCGAAGGGATCGAGAAAACGTTCGGGCAAATGCGCGAGTCGATTTTATGGGCTACGCTGTTCGGCGTTGTGCTGTCTACGGCGATGGTTTCCTACTTGTCCTGGTCGATTTCCCGCCCGTTGCGCACGATTGAGCGGACGGCTGCGGAGATCGGCAGGGGCAATTACGCAGAGCGCGTCCAGGTCGATACGCACGATGAAATCGGCGATTTGGCTCACACGATCAACACGATGGCGGAAAAGCTGGAAAAGGTCGAACAGGAGCGGCACCATCTGGAACAGGTGCGCAACGACTTTCTCGCCAATGTGTCGCATGAGCTGCGCACGCCGCTGACGGCGATGCAAGGATTTTTGGAGGCATTGCAGGACGGACTGGTAGAAGATGAGGAAGCGCGGCAAAAGTATTACGCCGTCATGTACTCGGAGACGATGCAGGTGAATCGTCTGGTCGACGACTTGATGGATTTGATGAAGCTGGAGAACAACGAGGTCAATCTCGCCAAGTTCCCGGTCGATGTGGCAGAGGTCATGAACCGCGTAGCTTTTTCATTCCGGCAAGAGGCGGAAGAAAAAGGGCTTCAACTGGTAGTCGAGGCCGAAGCGGAGCTGCCGCGCATCTACGCGGACAAGGATCGGGTCGCGCAAATTTTGAAGAACCTCGTGAAAAATGCGCTGAAATTCACTACGGCTGGCGAAATCCGGATGACCGCCGGGCTGCAGGAGCAATGGATGCGCATCCAGGTGCAGGATACGGGGATGGGGATTGCTGCGGACGATCTCGACCGGATTTGGGAGCGATTTTTCAAGGTGGATCGCGGTCGCTCCAAAAACAATAAAGGTACAGGGCTTGGACTTGCCATCGTCAAAGAGCTGGTAGAGCTGCACGATGGCGTGTGTCGCGTGGAAAGTGTGCCGGGGGAAGGCAGCACCTTTACTATTTTGTTGCCGATCATGCCGGTATCGCCCGTATCGCTCGTCAAACAGGGACCATGACGCTGCTTGCGGTCATGGTCATACTTTTTTCATAATTAGATCATGGTTTTTTCCTATTCTCCTTACAGAATGGTTATCTTTGCCCGTTACGATGTTCTTGTGACGGCGAGAAGGTCACGAAGCCAAGGATGAAAGGAGAATGAGCATGAATAAAAAATGGATTTCCATTGCAGCTGTCGCATTACTCCTGTCTGGAAGCCTGGTTGCCTGCTCCAGCACAACAGGGACGCCTGAACCAGCGACACAACAAGAAGGCACCAGTCAAACGACACCAGCTACAGGTGATGGACAATCGAGTGACAACTCGGTTTCGGAGGACAAATCGACGTCTGATGCATCGAGCAACAGCTCTGATGCGACAACAGGCGGCTCGGATAGCACAAGCACGTCATCTGACGCACCAGCGGCTGACAGCAACAGCTCAGACAGCAAGTCTGACGCAGGCGCTGCTGGAACGACAGGAACGGAAAACAGCGGATCAGCCGATCAGTCTACATCAACTGATACGAGCAAGCAGTAACGATTCGATTCGCCAACTGGAATCACGTTTGTAATGTTTGTTGAAACTCCTCTACTTCCCTCCCGTTTTATATAAATGGTTGACGGCTCCGTGCTGTCCCGGCTGTCGAGAAAGTCTCGGCAGCTATTTTTTTTGCTGTGGCATCTGATCTGGCTGAACGGGAATCATCCGGCGGAGAAAGAGCGTCCAGCATGGGTCACTATAGCGCACGCGTAAAGGGCTACTCCATCAAAAGTGGAGTAACCCTTTTTTCTGCACAGCCTAGCTGGTTTCGATACACGCATATGTATTGGAGAAAATCCGTTTTTCGAGATCGTTTTTCTTTCACTGGGTGTTGTTCCAACATGGATAGCAGTCGGCTTTTCAAATGGTCAGGGAGCAAAGCGCGTCATCCATATCCATCTGCTTTTTGTCTGATTTTACGATAAAATGGAAAAAAGGCGAGGGGGGAACATTGTGATTACATATCCGGTCTTGAAAAAAGGCAGCACAATCGGCGTAACGGCTCCATCGTCCGGGGTGCCGGCTGAATTGCATGAACTGCTTACACTTGCCTGCAAACGAGCGGAGGAACGGGGCTATTCAACCGTTTGCAAAGACACAGCATGGACGCAGCAAAAAGCAAGGTCGGCTGATGCAGCCATCCGCGCAGCAGAATTTAATGCCATGCTTCGCGACGAAAACATCGATCTGATCATCCCTCCATGGGGTGGCGAACTGTTGATTGAAATTCTCGATCAGCTCGATTTTGAAGCATTTCCGGCCAAATGGGTGCTTGGCTATTCCGATATCAGTCTGTTGTTGCTTGCGATTACATTGAAAACGGGTGTAGCCACGGCTCATGGCACCAATCTGATCGACTTGCGCGGGGAGAGCATGGATGCGACGACAGCCCAATGGGAGGCTGTACTTTCGACCAAAACAGGCGAGCAGGTTGTACAAGAGGCGTCCGAATACTACCAGGCAGAGTGGCAGCACGACAATCCATCACCTTATGTGTTTCACCTTACTGAGCCGACTCGTTGGAAAACGACCGAATCAGAGCCAGTACATGTGACGGGGAGGCTGCTTGGCGGTTGCATAGACACGATCCGGCATGTGATCGGAACACCTTACGGGGATGTAGCGCGGTTTCAACAAGCGATGATTCAAAATGAACAACTGCTGTGGTATTTGGAAAACTGTGAATTGTCGGCTGCCGACTTGCGCAGATCGCTTGTCCAGATGAAGCTGGCAGGCTGGTTCGCTCACTGTGCCGGGATCATGTTTGGACGCAGTGCAGCGAATCACGCTGTTCAGGGCTATACAGCAGAGGACGTGTACCAGGAGCTGGCGGATGAGCTGCGAATCCCGATTTTGTACGATATTGATTGCGGACATATGCCTCCGCAAATGACGTTTGTCAATGGAGCGAGAGCCACGGTCGATATGGCTGAGGGAAGAGCGAAGGTTACGCAACATTTTTGCCCGTAGCGGCATGGAAAAAAGGACAGCGAGCGAGTTGCCAGCTGTCCTTTTTCGCGTTTGTTTATGATCTTTTCGCTAAATCGGCGGCTTCAGTGGCAGTGCGCTTGCGCAGATTGGACAAGGCTACGCCGAGAAAAATGAAGGCAGCTCCAACGAAAAAGCTGGTGCCCAGGTGTTCGTGGAGCAACAGCCAGCCGAGAAAAGCTCCGACAATCGGCTGGACGAAAAAGAAGCCTGCGCCACTGCCAGCTTGCATAAGCTCAAAGCCCTTGTTCCACAAATAAAACGCTCCGGCAGTCGAGATTAGCCCGATATACAGGATGCCCCCCCAAATCTCCCAGCCAAATTGCCACGATATCGGGGTGACAGATAGCTCCCAGAGCATGACAGGACTTGTGAAGACGAGCCCGAACAAAGCGACATACGTTGTGACAAGCAGCGAGGAATAACGCTGCGTCGCTTTTTTGCTAAGGACGGTGTACAGCCCCCAGCTTACAGCTGCGACCAACAGAATCAGGTTTCCCGTCAATGACGATTGGGCATCCGCCTGATCTGGCACACCGATTACGATGATCACGCCAACCGTTGCAAGCACGATTCCGGCGGCTTGCTTGAAGTGAATGCTTTCTTTCAGCAGCCAGACGGCAAAAATCGCAATAAAAGCTGGAGACGCGGAAGTAATCAGGGCGCCCATATGCGCCGTAGAGAGCTTGGTGCCGAGAAATTGGGCTGCAATCGAGATCGTGACCCCGACAAAAGCAATGCCCATGAGCAACGGATAATCTCTTTTCTGAACGACTTCCTTGCGGGCCAAAGCGAATGCTCCCAACACGAGCAAAGCGATGCCGAATCGCAGGATCAACAAAGTAAACGGCGGAATGACTTCCAGTACGACTTTGCTCACGACATACACGCCGCCCCAAATCGCTGCCGCAAGTGTCAGGCAGATGGCGCCAAGCAATGACTGTTTCCATGGTGAATACGACATAACAACAATCCCTCCCGGAATGATCTGATCCGTACAAATAGGCTTGTATAGCCGGGAGGCAGGAAAAAAGACGCTTCCTCACCGACTAGGCGAGGACAGGCACATCACATTCATACAGGTGGCGCTTCATTGTGATTCACCTCCTTGTTAGCGGGATGAGAGTTCAAGCTTCAAGCCATTTGGCGACCAGCAGGACAGGCTGTGTCAACTGCCCGACAGGTGCTTCTACTTGACGATACTGCTCGTAGCCAAGCTTGCCCCAAAAAAGCAGCGCTGGTTCATTGTACGCGATAATACCATGGTGAATGTGTTTGGTGCCGCGCAATAGGCAAAAGTCTTCAAACAGCTTCACCGCTTCTGTTCCCAGCCCTTTTCGTTGCCAGGACGCATGCAGAACGAGCAAACTGACCCAGCTTTTCGCATCGTGCTCGCTGGAGAGGACGACGTGCATCACACCGACGGGAGCTTCCTTTACCGTCAGCAGGAGCCAATAGCCATGGGGGATCGCCAGCGCAGAATGGTACTCCGCTTCCAACTCGGAAAGGCTCATGGTGTCGGTACGGGAGCGCAGCAAGTTGTACTGTGGATTGCTGTTGTACATATCGAGCACGTACGGCAGCTCAGCACGCTGCATCTCGCGGATGACGAGTTGTTTTCCGGAAAAGGACAAGGTCATCTTGCGCCGCCGTATTTGCGAATCAGGCCGATTTGTCCGCCATGATACCCCATATGATAAATCAGGCGACCGAGAGCCTGACGGGGAGTCAGCGTGCCGATGGGAGCTTCGCATGCCACATCCCAGGCAACCTGTGGCAGAGTGGTCAAAGCATCGACGAGATAATCGTAAGACGCCTCGCAAATAGCTAAAAGCCCATTCATATCAGTAAAATTGCCTTCGTCCTTGACTGGACCAATCGTGGCCAGAGAGGAGATATAATCAGGAAGCGGACGCGCAAAAAACATGGTACAGAAGCGAAATTCGACCTCGGCGATATGGCGAATCAAAAAGCCAATGGAGTTTGATTCGGGAGCGAGCTTCAATGGCAGCTCGTCAGCCTTAAGGTTCGAAAGTGTGTTCAAATAGCGGGAACGGGCTGTTTGCAGAGAAGGCAGCAATTCTTGCTCGAACATGGAACCATCCTTTCACGTACCGTAATAGGCGCTTGTCCTTTCTTTTATTATAGGAGAATCAACGGGAAAGAACAGCGTGATCATTCGGAAAATTTTGAATGAATGTTCACTCAGTTGCCGATTTTCGTTATACTAAAGAAAACAACAGCCAAGGAGTGAGAGAAAATGGCCCATCGCTTTGCGTTTACCGTGCAGTCTACGGATATTGATGTAATCGGTCATGTGAATAATGCCAAGTATTTGGAGTATATGGAGTGGGCGCGTTTTGACTGGATCTGGCAGCTCGGATTTACACTCGATGAATTGAAGCGGCGGGCCATTATGCCTGTGGTCGTGAATATCAATATCAACTATCGCAAAGAGCTGCGGATGAGAGAAGAGGTTTATGCGATTACGACAGCGCTGCGGGTGAAAGAAAAAAGCTTCGTGATTCGCCATGAGCTGTTCAACATACATGACGAGCTGGTGGCCGATGCGGATGTCACGATGGTGATGATCGATGCCAACACGAGGCGGTCCATATTGCTGCCGGAGGAATTGAGAGAAGCTCTGGAAAAAGAGTTAGCTGCGAAGTAAATCGTACGGCAATCGGCGATGAAAAAGCCGATCAGCTAGGCTAATCCTGCTTGAGCACAGGGATATCTTGTTTCAACTCCGAAACAGTGCCCTTAGCTCCAGCACTTCCTTTATCAAAGCATCCAGTTTGGCGTTTGTTTTATCCTTTCGATCCAAAAGAGCGCGAGTAACCAAACGAAGCTCATTCATTCCTTCCAGCAGCTGGTCAAGCTTCTCTTCTGACATGTCAATCCTCCTCCTTTTTCGCAAATGATGCCAAAAACGTGATGGCGGCTCTCATAATCCGTTACAATGATCTTAGCAAAAGACAGAGCCTTGCGCAGGTATTATTTAGAGGAAAAATGGAAGAGGAAGTGACCTACATTGTCTCGATTCAGTACGATCCTGTTTGATCTCGACGATACGCTGTTTGACTTTTCCGCTTGCTGGGAGCAGGGGATGCAGCAAACGATTGCCACTCATGCATTAACAGCAGGCATGGATGCTGCCGGACTGCTCTCGGCGCTGCGTCGCCACGGTGACGATCTGTGGATCGACGTCATTGCGAAAAAATACGATTTCACGCAGTATCGCCAACTGCGGATGCAAAGGGCAATGGCTGATTTCAACCGGATCATCGAAGCCCGGGACGTGGACGATTTTCAGCGTGCGTACCAGGCGGCGTGTCTCGATGCCGTACAGCCTGATCCATCCGTGCAACAAATCGTTGCGCAGCTGGCGGAGCAGCACAAGCTTGGCATCGTCACCAACGGCCCGGTTGATATGGCGTTTATCAAACTCGAACGTTTAGGGTTGTCCTCCTATTTTCCGCAAGATCGGGTGATTATTTCCGAGCTTTTGGGCTATCACAAGCCAGACCCGCGCATTTATGCCACGGCACGGGAACGGCTGGAAGCAGCGAGCGGCGAAGTTTTGTTTGTCGGCGATACGTGGGAAGCAGATGTCGCCGGAGCCATCGATGCCGGCTTTAGCGCGATCTGGCTCAACCCGAAAGGAAAGACGGCGACCACAGACCACAAGCCGCTGGCCGTGATCGAACGCCTTGATCAACTGCCGTCTTACTTATCATTCATGTGATCTGTTGCGCCGAAAAAGACAGCTTCGTCCCGGAAAAATGTCGGGATAAAAGCTGTCTTTTTCGTTTACTCGCCTGTACCGCGTTCTGTCCATTTCTTCCGGACGATGATGATCAAGTTCACGGTAATCACTCCGATCAGGAGCCATGTGGAGGGAGTCCACAAGTCGTCATTTTTGAAGATAATCCGATAGACAAAGACAGTGGACAAAATCAGTAAAATCATTTTGCTAGACATAGGTATCAGCATCCTGCATAAAGATTTTTTCCAGAGAGGGAACTTCCACATTCACGCCGTAAATATCCACGCGTTCCTGTACGAGCGCGCGTACCAGGGCGGCGACTTTTTGTTCCTCATCCACTTGAAGCGAAAAGCGACCATCCCCCCAACTGAGGTTGCGACCGAGCGATGCGATAAATGCGTGCAATGCAGGGTGCTCGTCAGTGGCAAAAGCGGAGTGGCGAACTTGTACCTGCCGCCATGTCTGCTGCGCTGCCTGCAACTCGTCGAGGCTGCCGAGCGAAGCGATTTTTCCGCTTTTCATGATGGCGATGCGGGTGCAAATCTTTTCTACCTCATGCAAGTTGTGCGAGGTCATAAAAATCGTTTTGCCCTTCTCGTGCAGACGGCGCAGCAGCTCCTGAATGTGCAGGGCGGATTCGACGTCAACGCCAGAGGTAGGTTCATCGAGGAACAAAATTTCCGGATCGCCGATCATTGCCTGGGCAATTCCGAGTTTCTTTTTCATCCCGAAAGAAAAAGTTTTTGCTTTGCGCGAAGCATGTTCAGCAAGCTCTACCGCTCCGAGGATGCGCATGCACTCCTCATTCGTCAAGGTAACCCCTTTGACACGGGCAAAATAGCGCAGATGATCGGCAGCCGACAGAGAGTCGTAAAAAGTGGAATAGTCCGGCAAGACGCCAATGCGCCGTTTCCATTGTTCATCACGGACGTCCTGGCCAAACATCTCGATTTGTCCGGAAGTCGGGCGAATAATCCCTGTCAGCATGTTGATAAAAGTAGACTTTCCGGCTCCGTTTCGCCCGAGAAACCCGAAGATTTCCCCGCTTTGTACAGACAGGCTTACTTGATCGACGACGGTGCGGTCACCGAAACGTTTGCTCAATTCCAGCGTTTGAAAGACGGCCATTAACAATCCCTCCTTTGGAACAAGTACATGGAAGCGCCGAGAAACAGGACGACATAGCCCCAGATGACTCCGACCCACGCGCCGCCTTTTTCCAGGTAAGTAAACGGAGTCAAGTAAGCGATCCACTGTGCAGCAGGCTGCTCGGAAAACGTGCTCCACAATCCAAGACCCGGGAGCAGCATCGCCACGACAATACCGAGAAACATCGTGTAGCTCGGGCGCGGAACTACGAGAGACAGCAAGAGAGCCAGCGAAATGCAGTAGACGAGCAGCGACAAGCAGTGCAAAAAGGTTTTGGCGTCAAACGTATGCACAGTAGCGAGTACGACGCCAAAAGTAATCACGAGACAGCTCAGCCAGAAGCAGAGGATTCCGAGAAATTTCCCCAGGATGATCTTGTTCCGGGAAGTGCGGGTGACGAGAAAGCGAATCGTCCGGCCTGCCAGCTCACGGTTGATGACGTCATGCGACAGACTAAAGACGAAGAGCGGTCCCAAAAGCATAATCAATACAAAAACGCCCAAGGCGTGTCCCTTCGCCAGTTCTTGTTGGGGGATCAAAGTTGCCGCCTGATTGACCAGATCGGAAACCCAATACGACACGCCGACGATAAAGGCGATCGTAATCAGTGACTTGATACTTTTGAACAAACGAAAATATTCATGCCTGCAAATAGCCCACATAGTGTTATTCGCTCCTTTCTCCTACAGCATAAAGGATGAATCTTTCCTCTACGAAAACGCAACCTTACCATTACCTTATCTTTTATAATGGCTGCCCCCGCTCGTGATATGATGAGGGGGAAAAGGGAGTGAGAATGTGGAACAAGAAGCGAGAATTTTGCTGGTAGATGACGAGGAAGCGATTTTGCACATGCTAAAAACCGTTTTGCAAAAAGAAGGCTTCGTACATATAGATACATGCACAAGAGCCGAACAGGCGCTGCGGATGGTCGAGGAACGCCAATATGACTTGCTGATTCTCGACGTCATGCTGCCGGACAAAAACGGCTTTGAGCTTTGCTCCGCTGTTCGCCAGCGCACGAAAGCGCCGATTTTTTTCCTGACGGCGAAAGGAACCGACTTTGACAAATTGAGCGGCTTTGCTCACGGGGCAGACGATTATATCACCAAGCCTTTTCATCCATTGGAAGTCGTCGCCCGGATGAAGGCGCACTTGCGCCGAACGCTGGGCGGGCCAGCACCTGCGCCGGAAGCGAAAATTTACGACTTCGGCCGTTTTCAGGTCAATGCGGAGGCAGCCGAGTTAACCGTGAACAACGAGCAGGTTGACTGTCCGGCGCAAGTCTTTTCTTTGCTGGTGTTTTTTTGCCAAAATCCGAATCGCGTGTTCACCAAAGAACAAATTTACGATCACGTCTGGAAGGACGAGTATGGGCTGTTCGATGAAAATACGGTGATGGTGCACATCCACAAGCTGCGCCAGCGAATCGAGGAAAATCCGGGACAACCGAAGTATTTGCTTACCGTCAGAGGATTGGGATACAAGCTGGTGACGCCAGGGAGACAGGCATGAATCTGCGCAAAAAGCTGATCATCCAATACGTTCGCCAGTTTTTCGGCTTTTTGCTGGTTTTGCTTCTGTGCCTGATCGGCTCGCTCATCGTTTTGGGCTATCGCCTCATGAACGAGGAGCTGGAAACGGATCTGTCCCGCTTGGTCGCTTCCGATTTGCGCATGCAGCTCGAATGGGAGCAAGACAAGATAAGTGTCAACGACCGAGTGAAAAAAAGCGTCGATAGCCACAACGGCTGGCTGCAGATTATCGATCCGAAAGGGACGCTTTTGTATGCGTATCGCACCCCGGCGACTATCCCGCAAGCGTATGAGCCGGGAGAGTGGATCACGCAGACGCAAAACGACCAGGCTTCGGCTTACTACGTGAAGCATTGGGTGGTAGAACAGGAGCTGTCGGAGCAAAAAGTAATCGTGCTGTACGGGACGCCAGCTCCGGAAAACGCCTTGATGGCGCAGCTTTTGGCAGCAAAACCGACAGCTGGCTCCCCGGTTCCTGCCGAGCTTGCGAACAGCTTCTCCCGGGAAAAGGGCTGGTACGCCATTTATGATCGGCAAGGCAAGCTCGTCGCGGAGTACAACGCAGCAGATGCAGCCAAGCAGCTCGATCTGATCCCGATTTTACAGAACGGCAAAGAAAGTCGAAACGTCCCTGTCATCACCACTAGCCGCTACGACAAGGCGAGCGGTTTTACGTATATCGTGGGTGTTGCCAACCCGTGGTATCGCCCGGGAGCTGCGGCTGAGTCCGTCGACAACATGATTGCCTATTCGTTTTTGCAGGTGGGCGCCGTCCTGATTGTGTCTGTGCTGCTGGCGGGCAGCTGGTATGCGCTGCGGGTCGGGAAACCGCTTTTGCATATGGTGAACTGGCTGGGCAACCTGGCGCAAGGACGCTATGCAGAGCCGATTGGCAAAAACGGTCGGCGCATCGGAACGACGCGAAAAGGCAAGCGGAAAAAGTCGTTCGCCGTCTTTCAGGACATTTTTGACGCGTTGGCGAAGCTGAGCCATACTTTACAGACCAATGAAGAACGGCAAAAAGACATCGAGAAAACGCGCGAAGAATGGATATCCGGGCTTTCCCATGATTTGAAGACGCCGCTCAGCTCGATTTTTGGCTATGCGACCATGCTGGAGTCGGAGCAGTACGAGTGGGGCAGGGCGGAAGTAAACCAGTTTGGCCGAACGATCCGGGAGAAAGCCGATTACATGAATGGCTTGATCGAAGACTTGAATTTGACGTACCGTTTAAAAAATCACGCGCTGCCGCTGATGAAAGAGCCAGTGTCTGTCGTGGAGGCGATCCGCAGAATGACAGCTGACCTGGTAAACGAGCCGAGCGCGTCTGGGCACGAGATCGAGTTTGAGGCTCAAGAGGAAAAAATCGTGGCGCTGCTCGATCCGAAATGGTTTTCGCGGATCGTCATCAACATTTTGACCAATGCGATCCGGCATACGCCAAAAGGGACGCTTGTGCGCGTAGAGGTCAGTCTTGCTGCCCCTGACAGCTTTGCAGTTCGCATCGCGGACAATGGTCCGGGGATGGACGAAAAAACAAAAGCGAGCTTGTTTGAACGCTATTATCGCGGGGGGCACACCAAAGAGGATACGAGCGGAACCGGACTGGGGATGGCTATCGCCAAACAGCTTGTTCTCGCCCACGCCGGGAACATCGAGGTCAAAAGCGAGCCGGGGAAGGGAACAGAGGTAGTGATGATGTTTCCTTGCCAGACGCAGACAGCAAGTCATGGCAGCCTGCCGACAAAGACATAAAAAAGGTGCCGCTGATAGTCAGGCGGCACTTTTTTTGCAGAGCTTCTTAGTGAATGGCGTTTTTCTTGAACTGCCCGCCGCGTACATCGTGGATGTTGCCGACTGCCAGGAAGGCATTCGGATCAAGCTCCTCGACGATCAGCTTCAGCTTGGCTTCTTCCAGACGGGTGATGATGCAGAAAATGACTTTCTTGTCATCTCCGGTATAACCACCCTCCCCTTTCAAGTAGGTGACACCGCGTCCCAAACGGGCAACGATGGCGTCTCCCAACAACTTGTGGTTTTCGCTAATGATCCAAACGGATTTGGATTCCTGGAAGCCTTCGATGGTCAGATCGATCATTTTGAAAGCAATGTAATAGGCAATCAGCGAGTACATCGCGCGATCCCAACCGAATACGAATCCGGCACTGCTCAAAATGAATAGGTTGATAAACATGACGATCTCACCAACGGAGAACGGAGACTTTTTGTTAAACAGTACCGCGATAATTTCCGTACCATCCAGAGAGCCGCCGTAGCGCAGAACAAGTCCCACTCCAATCCCCATGATAATACCGCCGAACACCGCAGCAAGCAGCGGATCATCCGTCAGTCCGGGAACGGGATGCAGCAGAGTGGTTCCGAGGGACATGATACTTACCCCGAAAAGCGTAGAGATTGCAAAGGTCTTTCCGATTTGCTTATAGCCGATTATGAGAAAAGGCAAGTTAAGCAAGAATAGGAAGATGCCAAGAGACAGAGATGTGAGATGCGAGGCAATGATGGAGATACCTACGATTCCTCCGTCGATGATCTTGTTCGGCACCAGAAAAATCTCCAGAGCCACAGATACAAGGGAAGCACCGACGAGAATAAAGAAGATTCTCTTCAGCAACTTTCCAATGGGTAATTTTTGATGAGTCGATTGTGCATTGAGTTGTTCCATCGTTTCTCTCCCCATTGTGAAATTTTGTACCTTTTTATTATAACATTCATTTTTGCTTGACTACTGCTCAATTGCACATTACACAAAAAAAATAAGCAAATTCTGATATGTATAATTGAATTTTGGCCGCAGATCAATCGGTCATAATCAAATAAGGGCACTCTCCGGTCGCCAGCACGATATCGAGGTCGATTTCTACCGTTGAGCCTTCGCTATTGAGGACGAAGAAGCGCTTGGAGAACGTCTGGCGATAGTGGCAAAGCAGTTGGGCGAACGGCTCCCAATCCGCTTGCAGCATGTTGCGGTTCAGCTCAAAGACGACGTTTTTCGCTTGGGTGGAGAGTACCCGTTCCATGCCGAGAAAAGCTTGGTATTCGCCGCCTTCAATATCGACTTTGACGAAATCAATGCTCTGGTCTGGCGGAAGCAGATCGTCGACGGCGACAGCGTCCACTTCGAGCTGGTCAAATTCATCCAGATAGTGCTTGTGGTAAGCTTCATTGTGTTGTTGCAGCGAGCTGTTGCCGAGGAAGCGACGGGAGGCGTAGAACGAAATGCGCGACTTCCGGGAAAAGGCCGCCAGCCGATAGCTCTGTACGCGGTCGTGAAAATAGTTGATAGAGAGATTGTCCAGCAGAAAGGCATGGCAGCGCGGGTGCGGCTCTAGCGCAAACAGCTTTCCGGTCGGTCCGATCAATTGACCGAGCAAAATGGTAAAATAGCCGATGTGGGCACCCAGCTCTACAACGACCTGACGAGGCTTCACCTGCTGGCAAAAATAGCGGGTCAGCGGGCTCTCATGGGTTCCGTTTGCCGCAAGCTCAACGCCCACACTCAAGTCTTCCGAGGGACTAAGCAGCTTTTTGCCATAGCAAGTCGTGAGCAAAAGCCGATTGTTTCCCAAATAGACAGGGGAATGCATCCAGAAATCAGCTCCTTGTCGCATTTTTGCCAATACAGTACAGCGTATGTACAGCAGGACGTTCTGAGACGTGTTGCTTTTTTGCGCAAGGCATGGCGCAAAAAAGCAGCGGATTTGTCCGACTGGCTCGGTGTCATGAGGCTGTCTTGGCGGTGTGAGCATCATTTTGCGGGCGCCGTGACGATGACTTGACATATATACTGCATACAAACAGCAAAAAGGCCGCCCTTGATGGACGGCCTTGCTTTTTATTCTTTCGTAGCAGCTACTTCAGAAGCAGCTTTATTGGATGCATGGTGATCCTTGTATTCATCAGGGCCGATGATGCCAGCTGCGCGATCTTGTTTCTCCAGCTCCAGTGCTTTTGGCACAGACAGCCAGTAAGAGAGCGCGATTGCAATGACACCTGCGCCGAGCTTGCCGAGCATGACAGGCAAGATGATGTTAGGCTGGAAGTTCGCAGAGAAGGACAAGTGGTCACCCAGCAAGAACGCTGCACATACGGCAAACGAGATGTTTACCACTTTGTCTTTTGGCGGCATGGAACGCACGAGACGGAACATCGCCAAAATGTTTGCGACAGTTGCCAGAAGCCCCGCACTGCCTGTTGGGCTAAGACCCAGCTTGTTACCGAGTGCTTCCAGTGGCTTCGCCGCGTATTTACGCAGCAAGTATACCATCGGGAACGCACCGCAGAGCATGATACCGATATAACCGGCTGTTTCCAGGGCGCGGTACTGGTCTTTCGGGTCGGCGATGATCGGATCGAAGCCCCAAGCGCCAAAGAGGGTAGTAAAGATGCCAGTAAAGTATTGCACGATCGAGAACACGAGTACGAGTTTGATACCAGCGTCCATTGTTTTACCGAAGATCATGAATCCGCGAATCATCAGGTCAGGCATGAAGCGCAGACCAGCGGCAATCGCTATTACGAAAATGAGGATAGGAGACAAGTTCAGCAAAACCTGGCCGATTCCGATTGCAAAAGCGTAGGTGGAGTCAGCATTCGTAGAGATTTCAGCACGCACTTGCGCATTGGTCAAAGAGAGAATGGCACTGGTGATAAAAGCGCCGATCGGAACAGTCAAAATCCCGGACATGACGCCAAGCGCCATGTATTTGTGGTCGCGCTTGTCCAGCATGGCAAGTCCCATCGGAATGGAGAATACGATCGTGGCACCAGCCATCAGACCGACTACCATTGCCATTACCCAACCCTCGGTCGAGCTTTTCAAAATGTTCGCCAATTGGTATCCACCCATGTCAGAGGCCAAAATCGCGGTCGCTGCCAGGGCAGGGTCGGCGCCAATTTTGTGGAAAATCGGCGATACGGCTTTTTCTACAAACCAGGAAATATAAGGGAGAGAGGCCATGATACCGGCAGCAGGTACGAAGATGTAACCGGTTGAGTGAATCCCTTCCATGAACTCCTTGCCAAGCCCTTCATCGCTGTTGCGGATTGCTGCGATCGCACCGATGACTGCGCATAGCATGATGATGTAAATAATGACACTTCCAATGTGCTCCATGGACAACCCCACCTTTTTGAAAGATGTAAACAATAAAAGCGCTTAGGAATCCCTGAAAACAGGATGTACCTAAGCGCCTTTGCTTATTTTGTATGGACTTGTTTAAACAGCTTTATGATTGCTAACCATCTGGAACCGCTTTCAAACAAAGTTAGAAAATAAGCGAAGGAATCACTATCATTGCGTAAAATTTTGAAAACTTCATGCTGGAAAGCGCCATTGCTTTTCGCTGCATTATAACGTGATTATATGGGGAGCGTTGACTATTGTCAACAGCTCTTTAGGGACAAAGTCCGAATTTTATAACGCCGATCGACAAAAAACGACTTTTTCCGCCTGAAAAAGGCAGTAAAAAAAGCCGCCCCGCTATGCAGCAAGGGCAGCTTCGTGAGTCAATTACAGTTTTACAACGTTCTCAGCTTGTGGGCCGCGGTTGCCTTCTACTACGTTGAACTCAACGCGTTGGCCTTCTTCAAGAGTTTTGAAGCCGTCGCCAGTGATTGCGCTGAAGTGAACGAATACGTCGTTTCCGCCTTCAACTGCGATGAAACCATAACCTTTTTCAGCGTTGAACCATTTTACTGTACCTGTTTGCATGGGTGTTACCTCCAACAATATTAAAATGAATATGCAACTTTTATTTGTGGATAAAATAAAATTCACACATTGTGAAAGGTTCAAACATAACTGTAAACCCTTTACAATATGTGAACGCTTTTTTGAAACATCTTTTGTTTAAGTTAATACTACCACAGACAAATGCGGAAATCAATCGCTTACTTTAATATCTTCCCGGTAAAATATAGACAAAGACGGCGAAAAGCTGAAATGGCTTCGCGCCGTCTTGTCATGAGCCGTGAAAAAATTAGGCGAAGAACTTCACGCGCTCTTCGATTGGCTGGAACTGTTTCTCGCCAGGCTGCGCGGTTGGCTTGCCGAACGGCATTTGCGCGATCAGCTTCCACTCGCTTGGGAGGTTCCATGTTTGTTGCACTTCTTCATTGATCAGCGGGTTGTAGTGTTGCAGGGATGCACCGAATCCTTCTGTTTCCAGGGCAGTCCACACGACGAATTGCAGCATGCCGGAGGATTGCTCGGACCAAACCGGGAAGTTGTCTTTGTAGGCTGCGAATTTTTCTTGCAGACCTTTCACTACGCTTTGGTCTTCGAAGAACAGAACCGTGCCGTAGCCATTGCCAAATGCGTTCATTTTTTCTTCCGTAGGAGCGAAGTTTTCGGCTGGAACGATTTTGCGCAATGTTTCTTTTGTGAGGTTCCACAGTTTATCGTGTTGTTCGCCCAAAAGCACAACAACGCGGGCGCTTTGCGAGTTAAAGGAAGATGGAGTATGCTTTACGGCTTCTTCAACAAGCTCGCGGATGCGCTCGTCAGAAGCAACGGCTTCCTTGCTGATTCCATAATAAGTTCTTCTGTCTTTAACGGCTGTAAAAAAGTCTTTGCTCATGATCATTTACCTCCAGGAGATTGTGTTTTATTTACATAGTGGATGAAAAAAGTTGAACTTATTCAACATAATTAACTTACGTTTCGTAACCTAATATATTTTATTAGAAGCACATTGTCAATACCTTTCCGGCAAGGAAGGTGCAGTTTCACTATCAGTATTCCCAATCTCAGTGTAAGTAATTTCCTTTCGCTATACAAACAAGTCAAACACTTTACAGCAAAGAAAAGTAGCGATAACGTGGAGGAGGAAAAAGTTTTTTCAAACAGGATGAAAACAAGCAGGGAGAGCGGAAGGAGGGCAGGCGAAAAGATGCTTGATCAGCAAAAAAAGCAGCGCATCCTGATCGTTACATCGGTAGCGGTTGAACGGGATGCGGTCATCGCAGGTATTGGTGAAGATGAGCGGTTCACCTTTTTGATCGGAGGCGTGGGGCCAGCAGCTGCGGCTGCCAGCACAGCACGGGCTTTGACCGAAGCTCGCTACGATCTGGTCGTATGTGCCGGAATATGCGGCGGATTCGTCGGACGCGCAGATGTCGGTTCGCTCGTGGTTGCCAGCGAGATTGTGTGCGCCGATTTGGGGGCCGAGACACCGGATGGTTTTCACAGTGTGGACGAGCTAGGGTTTGGTTCTGCGCGCGTACCAGTCCCGGATGAGCTGGCAGAGCAGGTGGAGCAAGCCATGTTGCAGGCGGGCTTGCCTGCTTATCGCGGGCAAATTTTGACGCTGTCTACGGTGACGGGAACGGCGCAAACGGCGCAGGCACTGGCAGAAAGAATGCCGGGGGCGCTCGCGGAGGCAATGGAAGGCTACGGCGTTGCCATCGCCGCGCAAGCAAGCGGAGTGCCTGTACTGGAGATCAGAACAGTTTCCAATGCGATCGGCCCGCGCGACAAGTCGGCTTGGCGGATCAAAGACGCTCTGGAAGCTTTACAAAAAGGAAGCGCAGTATTGCGGGAGGTGCTGTAGATGAAGATTGCATTTTCACCGTGTCCGAACGATACATTTGTCTTTCACGCCTGGGCGCATGGCTTGATCCCTGGCGCACCGGAACTGGACATCATGTACGCAGATATTGACATTACGAATACGCTTGCGACGCGGGCGGAAGGCCCGGAAGTGATGAAAATTTCTTACGCCGCCTTGCCGTGGGTGCTGGACAAGTATGCGCTGCTTCCGTGCGGAGGGGCTTTGGGCAGAGGGTGCGGCCCGCTTGTCCTGACGCAAGGCGATTCCGGCGCGAGTGCCAACGATCCGGCCCGGCTGTCCGGCAAACGGGTGGCGGTACCGAGCGAGCGTTCCACAGCTTACTTGTTGTTCCGCTTATGGGCAGCGCAAAACGTCCCGGGAGGCGTCGGAGAAATCGTCGTGATGCCGTTCCATGAAATCATGCCAGCTGTACGAGACGGCAAAATCGACGCGGGGCTGGTCATCCACGAAGCGCGCTTTACTTATCAAAACTACGGTCTTTCACTCATGACCGATCTCGGCAACTGGTGGGAGGCGGATACGAATCTGCCTATTCCTTTGGGAGCGATCATCGCGCGCAGATCGATGGATTTGGAGTCGCTGGCGAACTGGACGCGGGCATCGGTGGAGTACGCCTGGGCGAACCCGACAGCATCCGAGGAGTATGTCATGTGCCATGCGCAAGAGCTGTCTGTTGAGGTTGCCAAGGCACATATTGACTTGTACGTAAACGAATTTACCCGAGACTTGGGCGAAGATGGCTATGCGGCGATTACTGCCTTGCTCGGTCGTGCAGCCGAGGAAGGGCTTGTCCCTCGCTTCGATCTGTCGCTGCTGCGCGGATAGACAGGCAAGGAAAAAAGAAAACGAAAAGCACAGGGGCTGCGTCTCTGTGCTTTTTGGCGTCCATGGCAGGAAGGGCGGGGGAGAGATTGCGGAGAAGCGCTGCTTTTGTCATGGAGTTGAGCTGTGATGGGGCTAGGCGGGCATGATGATGCCGCAGGCGAGTCTTTTGCCGCTATTCCCGGATGGCTGTGTCCGGTAGTCGTCGGGATTTTGGTGAATGATCACTGATCTTCCGACGACATCTGCTGCCCTGAACTTGTTGGTAAAAAAGCTCATTCGCGTGTACCCGTCATTGGAAAAGAGTACGGGGAAGTCGCCGGCATGGTTGCCGTGCGGCTGGTTGGTCGGGTTCCAGTGGCTTCCCGCTGCGGTAAAAGGATCGTCGGCATTGCCGACAGTGCACACGCCGTGGTCGTGCAGGTGAAAGCCAAAAGGACCGATCGGCTGTTGATTGCCGGATGCAGGCTTGTAGGGCGGTAAACCGATCGCTTCCACATACACCTCTGTCCCGTACGGAACGTCCGTGAAGACGACATAGCCGTTCAGGTTCGGAGCCAGCGGCCCGCCCTGAATTTGCGCATAGGCTTGTGTCGGCGCAGCCGGGTATGAGGAAGAAATCATTCTCGCGTCGTAAAAATAAGGCGAATACCCGTTCATTTCCACATCCCCCTCATGATGGAATGGTTACGATGATCATCCTATGTAGCAAATGGGCGGATGGTTCATCGACGAACGAGTCGCTTATGTTGACGCTGATAATTATTATCATCTACAATCAGATGGACTTCCCCATGAGGGACAAAAGGTGAGTAAACGATGAAAAGAGTGCTTTTGATTGAAGATGAAAAAAACATGGCAAGATTTATCGAGCTTGAATTGCGCCACGAATCGTTTTCCGTCGTTGTCGCTGATGACGGAAAAACAGGACTGGAGCTTGCGCTAAAGGAAGAGTGGGATCTCGTACTGCTCGACTTGATGCTGCCGGAAATCGATGGGATCGAAGTGTGCCGCGCCATTCGCGAACGCAAAAAAACGCCGATCATCATGCTGACGGCCAGGGACAGTATCGATGATCGCGTCTCGGGTCTGGACAGCGGCGCAGACGACTACATCCCGAAGCCGTTTGCCATTGAGGAGCTGCTTGCGCGAATGCGGGTCGTGTTCCGCAGACAGGAGGAACAGACCGACCTGGCGCGGACGAAGCTTGCTTTTCGCGAGCTTGTCGCAGATTTGGAAGCCCGCACGGTAGCAAAAGCCGGCCAAACCATCGAGCTGACCAAAAGAGAGTATGATCTGCTGGTGGTGTTCATGAAAAACATCAACCGCGTATTGCCCCGCGATGTGCTGCTGGACACGGTATGGGGATACGAGTCGGCGGTGGAAACGAACGTGGTCGACGTGTACGTGCGCTACTTGCGCAACAAAATCGACTCGGCACAGGAAGGCAGCTACATTCAGTCCGTTCGCGGAATCGGATACGTGATGCGCAAATGAAAAAATACACCCCGTCGCGACTGTCCAGACTTCCGATCAAATGGAAGCTGACCCTTTGGTCGTCCGTGCTGCTGTTTTGTGTGTTCATCGTCTACAATACCGTCCAATACTTTTTTGTGGAAAAATGGATGATCCATCAGGAGGAACAAGCCACCGAAAAAACGATGCGCGAGATTCTCAATTTTGCTCTGGAAAGGGAGATTTCCTTTGAGGGGGCCGATCTCGACGAAATGCGCGGCTTCCTGCAAAAAATCAACCAGCAAGACCAGCGAATCCGCATCCTCGACGAACAAGGAAACCCGGTCGCTGCCGTGTCCAATGGCATCGAGGACAGCCTGGCAGCCACAATCACAGGCTCCCCGCACGAACAGTGGCGGAGCATGCACGTCAAAGGCAATCTGCTGTTGATGGAGCGGCCGATCACGATTTTTCAGTTTGACGGCACGGTGGAGATTGTAAAAAACATCAACGAATTTGAGCAGCTGAGCGGAGCGCTGTTTCAATTTATGGCGATCGGCTGTCTCGTTGCGGTTATCATCAGCGGCCTCGGGGGGCGGATGCTGGCTCGCCAGCTGGTGAAGCCGCTGCAGGCGATGAATCAGACGATGAAAAATGTGAAGCAAAAAGGGCTGGCTGAGCGGATCGCCTTTTACGACAACCACGATGAGATTGCTACGACGATGAACATGTTTAACGTCATGATGGACAAGGTCGAACGTTCTTTTCAACAGCAGCGGCAATTCGTCGAGGATGCCTCGCATGAATTGCGGACGCCAATCGCGATCGTCGAAGGGCATTTGGGCATGCTGCATCGCTGGGGCAAGCATGACCCTGCCGTTCTGGAGGAATCTTTGCAAATCTCGATTCAGGAGCTGGCGAGGTTAAAAGCGCTGGTAGAAGAACTGCTGGCACTGACGCGGGCGGAAAACTTGCAAATGGATGAAGCAACGGCTGTGTGCGAGCCGGAGCAAGTCATTTTGCAGACGATCAAAAAAGTGAATGTGCTGCATCCGGCTTTCACCATGGAGCGTGACTTGCGAGAGTTGTCAGGAGTGAGGCTTGCGATATCGGTGGAGCACCTGGAGCAGATTTTGCTGATCCTGCTCGACAACGCCGTCAAGTATTCGCGGGAACGAAAACGGATCGCTGTGCAGGCGACGGTGCAAAAAGAAAGAGTGTGTCTGGCCATCAAGGATGCAGGGATTGGCATTCCGGCAAAAGATTTGCCTTTTGTCACAGATCGCCTGTATCGGGTAGACAAGGCACGAAACCGCAAAAGCGGCAGCGCAGAAGGGAACGGGCTTGGTTTGTCGATCGCGAAGCGGCTGGTCGAGCGGTACAACGGGGCTTTGTCCATCGAGAGCATCGAGCAGGAAGGGACGACTGTAAACGTCTTCTTGCCGATTCGCGCGGGCGTGCAATGAGGACGAAAAATGTTTTTTTGATTTTCTCATCGTTTTCTCATTTTGTTTCGCTAGAATAAGCCTTGTCGATTGGAAATGATATTCATTATCAAAACAACCGGAGTAAAGGGGACGAATCAAGATGAGAAAAACAAGCATGCTCGGTCTCATGCTTTTTACGATGCTGACCGTGCCGTTCATGGCAGGCTGCGGTGCCGGACAAGGGCAAGGCGAAGGCAGCGCGAATCAGCCGCAAGCCAGCACGGAAGCGCCAAAAGCGGACGAGAAGGCAAGCAAGGATCAGGTTGTCAACGTATTTACGGCCAGACACTACGAGATCGACAGCAAGTTGTTCAGCGAGTTTACCAAGCAAACCGGGATCAAGGTCAACGAAGTAAAAGGAACTGCCGAGGAGCTGGTTGAACGCCTGAAGCGCGAAGGGGAAAGCTCGGAAGCGGATTTGTTCATCACCGTGGATGGCGGCGTGCTGAACTATGCCAAACAAAATGGCGTTCTTCAACCAATCACTTCCGCCGAGGTAGATAAAAACGTGCCGAGCAAATGGCGCGATTCCGACAATGAGTGGATCGGCATGGCGACCCGCGCTCGCGTCATCGTGTATGCAAAAGACCGCGTGAAGCCGGAGCAGCTGTCTACTTATGAAGATTTGGCGAGCGACAAATGGAAGGGCAAAGTGCTGGTGCGTTCTTCTTCCAACTTGTACAACCAATCGCTGGTCGCTTCTTTCATTGAGCTGAACGGCGAACAGGCTGCCCAGGACTGGTCAACTGGCCTCGTCAACAACCTGGCTCGCAAGCCAGAGGGCGGCGACCGTGATCAGGCAAAAGCCATCGCTGCCAAGATCGGCGATGTTGCGATCATGAACACCTACTACGTCGGGCAAATGCTGAACTCCAAAGACGCCGAAGAAGTGAAGGTCGCAGAAAATATCGGCGTATTTTTCCCGAACCAAACTACGACTGGCACACATATGAACATCAGCGGCATCGGCCTGACCAAGCACGCCAAAAACAAAGACAATGCCATCAAGCTGGTGGAATACATCACGGGCAAAGAAGGCCAAACGATGTTGACACAAGGCAGCTTTGAATTTCCTGTCAACGCCGAGGCAGAGCAGCCAGCGCTGTTGAAAGAGTGGGGAGAGTTTAAAACACAAGAACTGAACTTTGCCAAGCTCGGCGAGAACAACAAAAAAGCCGTTGAACTGATGAACAAGGCAGGGTGGAAATAAAAGATGACGGGAGCTGCGTTGCGAAGAAGCCTGAAACGAAAGTGGAACGGGTGGGTAGCGCTGAGCGTGACAGGGGCCGTTTTGGCCCTTCTCCCGTCTCTTTATATTTTGCTCGGACTGTTTGCTCGAACAACCGAGAACTGGCAGCATATTCAGGAATACATGCTGCTGGACTACGCGCTGCAATCGCTCTTGCTTGTGCTGGGAACCGTGTCCTGTACGATCGTCGTAGGCGTTTCGCTGGCTTGGCTGGTAGCTGCCTACGACTTTCCGCTGCGGCGTTTTTTTTCGTTCGCTTTCGTACTGCCGCTGGCGATCCCGCCGTATATTGCCGCGTATACGTACGGCAACATGCTGAGCTATACGGGAAGTATTCAAACTTTTTTGCGAAATGAATGGGGATTGGCTCCCGATCAGCGCTATTTTGACATCATGTCCATGAAGGGCGCTATTTTTATTTTCACGCTGTTTTTGTTCCCGTACGTGTATTTGATTGCGAAAACATTCATGGAGAAGCAGAGCGCGGCTTTCATCGAGAACGCCCGCTTGCTGGGGAAAAATTCGTTGCACATCTTTTTGCGCATCGTGCTGCCGCTCTCGCAGGCTGCGATTGCCGGCGGGGCAAGTCTCGTTGCGTTTGAAGTGCTAAACGATTTTGGCGTCACGAAGCATTTTGGCATTCAATCGTTTACGGCTGCCATTTTCAAGACGTGGTTCGGCATGTATGACGTCGATTCTGCAATTCGTCTGGCGGCCTGGCTCATGAGCTTGATTATCGGGATTTTTGTGGTCGAACGGCTGGTGCGCAGACGCAAAAAGTTCAGTTCCCCGACCAACCGCATGACGCCATTGCGCAGGAGAAAGCTGAAGGGACTGTCCAAGTACGCGGTGCTGTGCTTTTGTGTCGCGGTCGCAGCTTTGTCTTTTTTCATTCCGGTCGCGCAATTGGCAGTTTGGGCGACGTGGACGTACAAGGAAGTGCTGAACGACGTATTTGTGCAGCTTTTGACCAATACATTGCTGATTTCCTGTATTTCCATCACGCTCTTGATGATTTTGGCGGTCACAGTGGCAAACGTCATTCGCTATTCGCGAACTTCCGTATTTTCGCTGGTCATGACCAGGCTGATTTCCATGGGCTATTCGATCCCGGGAGCGGTATTGTCCATCGGCGTGCTTGCCGTCGTGATTTCACTCGACAAAGAGCTTGCGCCGCTGTACGCCTGGCTGGGCTTCGCGGAAGGCAAGCTGGTCATCAGCATGTCGCTGTTCATGCTCATTTTCGCGTACATCATCCGCTTTCTCGCGGTCGGCTACAACGCAGTGGAAGCGGGGTTTGAAAAGACGGGAAACCGTTATGCGGAGGCGTCCCGCTTGCTCGGCATGGGGATGACGCGCACTTTTTTCAAAGTGGATTTGCCGTTGATCAAGGGCGCAGTAATTACCGGGTTCATCCTCGTGTTCATGGAGATCGTCAAGGAGCTGCCGCTTACTTTGCTGCTTCGTCCTTACAACTTCGAAACATTGGCGACGAAAGCGTACCAATACGCCAGCGATGAGCAAATTCATCAGGCGTCGATTCCTTCGCTGCTCATCATCGGTGTCGGCATCGTTTCGGTTTACTTTTATCACTGGCTGGGGGAGAGGCAGGCAAAATGAGCTTTTTTCAATTGGAGAACGTCACATTTGGCTATGATACGGGGAGCGGGCCTGTCGTGCGCGATTTTTCGCTGCGCATGGAGCAAGGGGAGATCGTCGGGATACTGGGAAGCAGCGGCTGTGGAAAAAGCACGTTGCTGCGCTTGATCGCCGGGCTGGAAGCTCCTGCGGGAGGGCGGATTTTGATCGCTGGAAAAGTGCTGGTCGATCCGCGGCAGTTTGTCGAGCCTGAGCATCGTGGGGTCGGGATGATTTTTCAAGATTACGCTCTGTTCCCTCATCTGACCGTCGAACAAAATATTTTGTTTGGACTGCATCGGCTGACCAAAAGGGAACGGGAACAACGTCTGGGGGAAATGCTGTCTCTCGTACAGATGGAGGGCTACGGAAAGCGGTATCCGCACGAGTTGAGCGGCGGGCAGCAGCAGCGGGTAGCTTTTGCCCGGGCTTTGGCGCCCCGTCCCGCGATTTTATTGATGGATGAGCCATTCAGCAACCTGGACGCGGATTTGAAAAAGAAAATACGGGAAGATTTGAAGCAGCTGCTTCGCCACGCGCACATCACGACGATATTGGTGACCCATGACAAGGAGGATGCGGAAACGATTTGTGATCGGATCATCCGACTGGCTCGGTGACGGGCAAAGTGTCGCTTTCTCCTCAAAAGTGCAGCATACAGCAAATAGATGGTGTATAATGTGCTTGTAACGATTGCAGTTTACGGTTGGCCCGTTGGCAAGAGCCGTTGAATAAGAGGAGGATGTACGATGAAAGTAGAAGTTTGGTCTGATTTTGCCTGCCCATTTTGCTATATTGGCAAGCGTCAATTGGAAGGAGCTTTGTCGCAGTTCCCGAACAAGGATCAGGTCGAGGTCGTTTACCGCAGCTTCCAGCTCGATCCAACCATGGAGCGCGATACGAACATGGACATGCATCAGGTGCTGGCGTCCAAATACGGCATGTCGCTTGAGCAAGCAAAAGGCATGAATGACCGTGTAGCTCAACAGGCAAAAGGTGTCGGTCTGGACTATTACTTTGACACGATGATTCCGACGAATACGTTTGATGCCCACCGTCTCGCTCACTATGCGGCTACTCACGGCAAAATGACGGAGATGAAGGAAAGACTGCTGAAAGCGTACTTCACGGAATCGCTGCACTTGGGAGATCACGAAGTATTGGCGCAGCTCGCTTCCGAGGTTGGACTGGACAAAGAGGAGACGCTCGCCATGCTGGCCGGTGACGAATACAAAGACAAGGTGCAGGAAGACAAGCAAAGAGGTGCCGATCTTGGCATCAATGGCGTGCCGTTCTTCGTTTTCAACAACAAATACGCGGTATCCGGCGCACAGCCTGGAGAAGTGTTCCTGGGAGCGCTGAACAAAGTATGGGAGGAAGAACAGGCTGCTGCCCCTCTCCAGTTTGTCGGCCAGGATGAAAAAGAAAAGACAGCCGGGGACAATTGCGCGGACGGCTCCTGCAAGCTGTAAACGACAGGTTGTGTGAGCATGAAGCTGAATCGAATTGATCAGATAGCCAAGCCGCGCTTTCGGATTGCTGTTCACGTACTGGTCTGGCTCGCCCAGAGTGGCGGAGTGCTGTCGAGCGCGACGATTGCGGCCCAAGTCAAGACACATGCAACTTTTTTGCGGCGTGTCATGGCCCAGTTGACCCGTGCCGGTATTGTGGAGGCAAAAGAGGGGCGCGTCGGCGGCTACTATATGACGAAGTGCCCGAAAGAGTTGACGCTGGCCGATATTTACCGCTCTCTCCCGGAAGAACGCGAGGAAGACAGCCAGGAAGAGCTGGATTGCGGCGAGGTTGGCGTGCAGCTCGATCGGCATTTGGAGTCATTGATGAATCAGGCTGAGCAGCAGCTAATCTTGTTCCTCGGGCGGTATACGCTGGCAGATGTCATGGACAGCATCGGCTTTGGCCAGGTAGAACCGAGCGAAGAATTGCTGGAAATCAAAAAGGAAGGCCGACTCTTGTAATGGGAGTCGGTTTTTTTGTGGAAAAAACAGGATATTGCATTTTTTTGCCGAAGCGTTTTGCAGAAGAAGTCCAAAGGAAAAGGAAGAGAGCGCAATGGCATATACATTCGAAGATTTGTACGAAGCAACAGAAATAGACGATTTCGATGAGGTCAAACGGATCTTGCAAAAGCAGCCCGATTTGATTCATGGCAAGGACGAGTATGAGTTTTCCATCTTGCATGCGGCGGTGATGACTGAAGACGAAGAGCTGCTTGAATGGTTGATCGCAAAAGGTGCCGATGTTCACGCCAAAAACGATGAGGGCATCACGCCGCTGCACATCGTCTTGTACCCGGAGATTGCCGCCCTGCTGATTCGGCATGGGGCGAATGTCAACGCTGCGGCGCATGACGGAAGTGCCCCGCTGCACACACAAGTGTCTGACGGGGAGGAACGGCTGGATGTCATCGAGGTGCTGCTTGCGCACGGAGCGGATAAAACGCAAAAGGACGATCGTGGTCAGACTCCGCTCGATATTGCCCTTGAACGCGAGGAAAAAGAGATCGCTCAATTGCTTGGACAAGCGGAGTAAGGCTCGGATTGGTTTGGGAAAAGCTGCGCTGATTTACTGGCGCAGCTTTTTGCTTTGCCTTGTTTTACTTGGCAATCGATCATATATGGCTTGGCGCTGCCGCTCTTTTTTGCAGCGCTTCAATGGCAGGCAGCGTAAAGCAAGCGAGATTTGCGGGGAGGTTGTCCAGAGCGAACCATTTGACTGCCCCGATGGCCCCGCCTTCCTCCATGTTGCGAGCGACCCCGTTCTTGACCACGACTTCGTAGATGGCGGACACCCAATGCTCTCCTGCGTCAGCCTGAATCGTTTCCGCCATGCAGAGCAGGCCGACGATTTCCACATCGAGGTCGACTTCTTCTTTTATTTCCCGAATAACACAGGCTTCCAACTGCTCGTACGGATCGATTTTTCCGCCGGGGATGCTCCAGGTGTCCTTTTGCGGATTCCGATTGCGCCATACTAGCAAAATTTCGTTGCGCTCATTGCGGATGACCGCGCCTACTCCCAGTCGGGGCAGGGTTTCATTGGTTGTGTTCATTGTCATAACTGTGCTCCTTTTGTGCGTAAAAATTCAGCGACGGCATCGTGATCTTGCCGGATCACCAAGGAATGGCAGCCGTTTTTTACCGAAGACGGGTTTCCGTCAACGGATAGTGGCTAAGCACATGTTGCTTGAAGGTCGCATAACTGCACTCGTATACATGGGAATCGTGGTCGCTTTCGCACAGAAGAGTCATCCCGAGACGGCGGGCAAACCGATTGCCGGCAGCCGTTAACGTATCAATGATGATCGAATGGATGCGAGTGCCGCTTCGTTCGACCTCATCCAGCACGTCGAGATAATGGTGGAGCATGATAGGCAGGGCGCCACTTTTCCGATAAGCATCGGCGACAACGACGCAGGACAAATAGTAATGGGCTGACTCGCCAGGCAGCTTCGGATCGTCGATATCCGCTGTGGTCATGAGGCTGTCGTTGAAACGCCCCGCTGCGATCTGCTCGTAGATGTGTTTCTTGACTGGAAGCAG
This sequence comes from Brevibacillus sp., assembly GCF_003521185.1. Classification (NCBI taxonomy): domain Bacteria; kingdom Bacillati; phylum Bacillota; class Bacilli; order Caryophanales; family Paenibacillaceae; genus Brevibacillus; species Brevibacillus sp. The sequence goes on along the minus strand of NZ_DOTK01000066.1, from coordinate 15,060 downwards.
ATTCATGAAAGCGACAATTTGCCCGTCATCCTCCATCGCGACGATGCTGTCAGGCCGATAGCGATACCAGTTATAGCTTTCCTCGTACGGTGTGATGTACTCGGCGTCATAGTAGGCAAGCTCCAACTGCTCCATCTGCCGAAAATGCTCCAATTGCAGTTGCTCTTGTTTTTTCATGGTTGTGCTCTCCTTGATCAGACTCGATGATGCGTGCATGGTGCAAGGCTGTCTGAAGCCATCGGGTGTTGGAAACTAACTAGCATTTTAACATAGAGCGGAAGCCGTTGTGAAAGAATGGAAAACATTCCGATCAGAGAGTGAGTCATGAAAAAAGAGGGGGAACGGCTCCCCCTCACGAAAAAGTTTTCCGTTATTTGTCCTGCAAAATACCGAGGTACTCTTTCCACGGGCCTACGTCTGTCGTGTATCGTTTTGCCATCACGCGAACGATTTGGGCGATGTGCGTCAAGTCGTGGACGACCCAGGTGGAGATCAGCTCCCGCGCTTTTACCGGACCGAATGCCGGGTGCAAGCCGGTCAGCTCCAGATGCTGGTCGGGATCAATCAGCTCGGTCAGTCTGGCGATATTTTGCAGGCGAATCGTCTTGAAGTCCTGCAATTTTTCTTCCAAAGATGTCTCGGCCTGATTGTTCAGATGGGCAAAACGGTCAAACGGAGGGAACGGCTCGCTCTCGCCCGCGAGCAAAAGATGTTCCAGTCTCGGTATCCAATTCGTTCGTTCCGCTTCGATCAGGTGCTCTAAAACTTGCAGCGGGCTCCACGTATTTTCGCCTTCCGTGCAGTTGAGCCATTCGCTCGAAAGTCCTCCGAGAGTATGCTGCAACGTCTGCGGTGCGCGCTCCAGCATTCGGGTAGCCTCACGCATTGTGAAATTCATCGAATCGCCCCTTCTGATCCGTATCCGGATAAGTGTTTATGCGCCAAAACGCTGGCGATACCCACAGCGTTTGCACAATTCCTCGACAGCTTCCCTCCGTGAAAACCCTTCGACGATGGCATTGGCCCGCTCGCCTTCCACAATATCGGTAAACGTTGTCTGCTGAATGTTGCCCAGCTTGATGACTCCTTCGCCGTCCAGACAGCAAGGAACGACTGTCCCGTCGACAAGAATGGCAGCCTGACTGCGCAGCGCGTGGCAAAAGCCGCGGCCCTCGTCGCTTGGAGCTGTCATGCTTGGCCACTGAAACTCGTGATCCTGATTCAAATATACGCGCTCGGCGATTTTCACGCCGCTGCCGGGCACGACTTTTTCTTCAATCTGGTAGTCCAGGCCAAACTCTTTTTCAATCATCTCCAGCGTCTGGCGGTTTCTGCTCTTTTGAATGTTCGTGATGTTGTCCTGGGTCAAATTCCAGAGGCGAAAGGAAAAGATGACGTTGTGTTCCGCAGCATCGCGGACAAAAGAGAGAATTTCCCGCAAGTAGCCTTCGCGGTCGGTGGAACCGATATGGCCGTCAAAGCTGTGCAGGGAGAAGTTCATTTGCCGCAGGGCAGGCTTCCCCAACAGCTTATGCCGATTTTTCGCGATCAATGTGCCGTTGGTCGTGATGTTGACCTTGAAGCCTTTTTCGTGGCTCACGTCGAGCAACTCGTCAATTTTGGGATGCAGGAGCGGCTCTCCTTTTACATGCAAGTAAATATGCCGGGTATGCGGCTTGATCTCATCCAGCCGTTTTGCGAAGTTTTCCACCGAGATAAACGTAGCCTTGCGCTCGGTCGGCGGACAGAACGTACAGGCGAGATTGCAAATACTCGTGATCTCTATATAAACTTTTTTAAATGTTTTCAAGATCGTGTCTCCATTCCAGTTGTCCTTTGTTAGTAGGCAGGTATACCTCACATAGTAACATAGGAGGGGAAAGAGGGGGAGCGGTGTATTATGGCGGGAAGTGCTGCCACAGGTTGAAAATGCCTGGCTGCCGGGAAGCGGATGTTTCCTCTGCAATGAGAGCGCGGCATTCCATGTGTCTCAAAAAAACAAGAAGTAACCGTCCGCCAAAGTCCAGCGGGTCGGTTACTTCTATATATAAAGATATAAAGAGAAACGATCAGCCTATCGCGCCGTTTATTTTTTCACGCTTTCAATATACTTGGTCAGGTACTCCTTCACTTTTGTCGGATCGGCTTTCAGCTCATTGCCTGTTTTCACGAGCGGGCTGACGGTCGAGAAAGCTTTGAGTTTGTTGTTTTTATAGAACTGTAAGATTTCATCCTGATTGATCGAATAAAGCACAGCTTTTCGCAAATCCTCGCTTTTGGCGACTTCCCGGTTTTTCGTGTTGAACAGCAAATACGTCACGCCGTTGCTTGGCAGAGTTTGCAGCTTCAGCTTGCTTTCGCCTTTGACAATATCGTACTTCGTTTCCGGCACGCCGTAGTACACATGAATTTCGCCGCTGCGCAGGGCGGAAAGCGAGCTGTCTGCATCTTTGATGAAGCGAACGGTAATTTGCGAGACTCGCGGTTCATGCTCGGTGCCCTTCATGTAGCCAGGGTTTTTGTAGAAGACGCCTTCGTAGTCGTTTTTGTAAGCCAAAATATACGGGCCGCTTGCGTACAGCGTGTTGTTGTACTTGTCGCCTTCCGTTACCGTATTTTGATCGCCATACGGGATGTCTTTGTTTTTATCAAAAGTGGCCACGTCGTACGTGTTGATTTTCTCGACTTGCTGCTTGGATACGATGCCTCCCGACTGGTGAGCCAAATAGTTCAATACTTGAGGGAAAGGCTCGACCCTTTGGACGTAATCACGTCGTCATCGGCATGAATATACGAAGACTTTGTTGGCGGTGATTCCGATTCCCGATCCGCAGGTTGAGGCGAAGAAGAAGAGAGTGTTGGTGGAAGAGCAGGCGGGAGTGGACAAGTACAACCTGGAGCATTCTGAGCTTGTCGAAGTATCGAAAGGGCATTGGGGGAATGCGGGCAGATGGTTCCCCTCCAGCATACATGGATGGATTGATTTCGCGGTGCCCCGTGTCTTTGCGCAGCAGATTTCAGATGGCTTCGCTCTATGTTAAAATATCCCTGTATTTCCATATCGCTTTTCGTTCTAGTCTTTCATTTCGTGACTAGCCACTCATGGATGAGGAGCGAAACAAGGGAGGCGGATTACGGTGGAGTTTCTGTCATTGACGAAACATAACATAGAGTCTGAACACATCTGCTGTGCATTGGGTGCCAAACAATACGAGCAGGCAGTTGCGGAAAAAAAGGACTGGCTGACCGCGCGCATGGAAGAAGGGCTCGTTTTTTACCGCCTGAACGAACGGGCGAAGGTTTTTATTGAATACTTGCCTGCGGAAATGGCCTGGGCACCGATTGAAGCGCCCAATTACATGTATATCAACTGTTTGTGGGTTTCAGGCAGGTATAAAGGCAAAGGATACGCCAAGCAGTTGCTGGATCATTGCAGAGCGGATGCCGTCAGCCGAGGGATGGACGGCATCGTGCATGTCGCGGGGCGGAAAAATTACCCGTATTTAAGCGAGAAGCGTTTCTTTACACATATGGGATTCGCGGTCGTCGACGAAGCGGAGCCGTATTTTCAATTGTTGGCTTGGAAGTGGAACGAGCAGGCTGCCGCTCCAGCTTTTGCGAAGCGGGAACCGCTTTTTTTACAGCAGAAAGGCGTGGTCATTTTCTACACGGCGCAATGTCCGTTTGCTGTGGGCGTATTGGATGAGCTTGCGAAAGTGGCGAGCCGAAAAAATGTTCCTTTCCGTGCTGAGCGGATTACCACCAGGGCAGAGGCGCAACAAGCCCCTACGATATGGACGACCTTCGGCTTGTTCTACAACGGAGAGTTTGTTACGCACGAGATATGGAGCGGAAATAAATTTGAGAAATGGCTGGATGAGCTTCACGCCAGCCGCAATTGAGTTTGGCAGAGAAAAAGGGAAAGGCAGGAGGACGGCTTCTGCTTTTCCCTTTTTCTTATAGCTGCAAGGGCAAGAGTGGATACGGGCGACCTGCGCAGGAGCCAGCAGCAACATTTTCAAGTCGCTTCCTCACAAATTCCGCTCCAACAATCTCCCCATTTGTTCAGCCAAAACCTTTTGCGAGACAGGCCGATTATTTGCAAACCACCATTCCACCAGCCCGACCAGGGCGGAAGCTACAAACTGAATGATCACTCCTTGATCAAACCCCTGATTTTTCCCCTCGGTTACATTCACTTCTTTTTTTACTTCATCAATGAGATAGTCCAGAAATCGCGTGCGGAAATAAGGTGCTCCTTTACTGGTGAGCATCAGCGAAAAGAAAGCGTAGTGTTCTTCAAAGTATCTGCTCCAGATTTCGGTGGCTTCGATAAACTCCAGTTCGGAAGAAGATTCACACAGTATCCGGAGCTGTTCGATGTGGGCCTCAATCAGCTTGTCCAGCAAGTCGTACTTGTCCATGTAGTGCAGGTAGATCGTGCCCCGGCTTACGTTGGCTTTGTCGGAAATGTCCTGGATGGTAATGGCGTCGAAACTTTTTTCCGCCATCAGCTCAATGACTGCTTTTTTTACGGCTTCTTGTGTTTTGAGGATGCGTCTATCCACCTTCGCCATGAGTTGTCACCCATCTTTCTATCGATCATGTACAAATGATATCGATTTGTTCATTACTAAACAAACGGCAGGAATCTAACAATTGTAGATTTGCTAGACATATTTATAATAATAGACATATGTTTAATAATATATCAACGTTTATTATCTTTTGCCGCACGAAAGTTACTGACGGAAGGAGGGGCGCTGGAAGAGCTTGACTGTATTCAAACAAAAACCTTCTATAATAGACGAACGATAAGGAGACTTCGATATGAAAAAATCGATTACTTTTAAAAATGGTCTTTTGCATATGGCAGGCGATCTGTACTTGCCAACCGATTTTGACGAAGCGAAAAAGTATGCTGCGGTCGTGACTGTGCACCCAGGTGGAGGCGTCAAGGAACAAACGGCTGGTTTGTATGCACAAAAGCTTGCCGAGCAAGGATATGTTGCGCTGGCATTTGATGCGTCTTATCAAGGGGAAAGCGGTGGCGAGCCGCGCCTGTTGGAAGATCCTTTTGCCAGAGTGGAGGATGTTCGCAGCGCGGTAGATTATTTGACCACGCTCCCGTTTGTCGATGCGGAAAAAATCGGGGCGCTTGGCATCTGCGCAGGCGGCGGTTATGCCGTAGCGGCGGCGCAAACAGAACGCCGGATCAAAGCGGTGGCAACGGTCAGTGCGGTCGATATCGGTGCGATGTTCCGCGGGGAAGACAGTGCCGCGGCATTGCAAACACTCGAAGCAGTAGGAAAACAGCGCACGGCAGAAGCAACAGGCACCGCAGCGATGTTTTTGCACTGGGCGCCGAACTCGCTTGAAGAAAGAGCGCAAGCAACTTCCGTGCTCATGCAGGAAGCTTACGACTACTACCGGACTCCTCGTGCGCAACACCCAAATTCTACAAACCGCTTCCTGTTCAGCAGTCTCGACAAGCTCATGGCGTTCTCGGCAACGACCAATATCGGCACCTTTTTGACGCAGCCGCTCCTGTTGATTGCAGGAAGCGAAGCAGGTACGCGCAGCTACAGCGAGCAATTTTTCGCTTTGTCGAATGGGCCGAAAGAACTCTTTTGGGTAGAAGGCGCAACACATATCGCGATGTACGACATTCCTGAGTATGTCGCGCAAGCGGTAACGAAATTGACGGCGTTCTTTGGTGAAAATCTGTAAGGCTATAAGTATGCATGCAGAAAAAGGCTAAGCCCCCGCTTCCAACGGTGCTTGGCCTTTTCTTTGTGTTGGGCGATGCGAGCAGCCAATCAGCCGCTGTTACAATCAATTGGACAGCGCTGGCTAAGGTCTAGTAGACTAAGAAGCAAAACAGACAGAAACACGAGTGGACTTGAGGGGAGGGGCCTTGGTGGATATAGACGAGCATTTGCGGCTTTGGGATCACGCTACTGTCAAAATACTGGATGTCCGGCAGGTGATGCTGGACCCGCACGAGAAGCGATCTGCCTACAGGCTGCCCGCCAGCTTTTTTCTCCTGGTCACTCGTGGACGCGCCTATGCAGCCGTGGACGGGGTTTTGCAAATGTTTGCACCGTTCAAGGTTGTGCACGGTGGCAAAGGGACACAACTGGAGATCGTCCAGACGCTTGAGGCACTGGAATACTATCTGATTTGCTACAAGGCGACAATGCCGCTCTCCTGCAAAAGCGAGCTGCTTCAGGCATTGGAACAACATCGGCCTTTTCATGCCCCATTTGCCATGGAGCCGCGTTCACCTCTCGCGTTGCTTGATATCGTTCAAAATATGCAGGGACTTGTCGGGCAAGAGGGCCAATGGGAAAAATTGCGGATCAAGTCGTTGTTCTATCAATTTCTGTTGGAAGTATACGGACAACTGCGGGACGATCACAACCGAGTCACGACAACCGATCCCGTCACACAAGCCATGACGTATATGAAAACGCATTTTGCCCAACCGATCACAGTCGAGTTTCTGGCAGACATGTTCGGTTTGAGTCCTGGATACATGGCAAGACGCTTCAAAAGTCGTACAGGAACAAGCGTCATCGAATACGTGATTCAGATTCGCATTCAGCAAGCGAAAACATGGCTTTCGCAAACAGACGCTTCCTTGCAAGAAATTTCCTCGCGCATCGGGTACGAGGATGTGTATTATTTCAGCCGTTTGTTCAAAAAACGCACAGGACTGTCGCCAATCGAATTTAAAATGTCCCAACGTCAGCATAATCCATCTGCAAGGTCAGAATCGTCTATTGTCCCACTTTCGGCTCACTGGTATATTGATGATGTTAATAACGAGAATCATTATCATTATCTTGTGAAAAGAAAGGACCCTTCCTCCATGTACAAAATGACGAGATCTTCCTTGCCTTTAACCGGACTGTTGAGCCTGCTGCTGTTCCTGTCCGCGTGCTCGGGCGGGGCAAGCCTGAATGCCCAGCCTGTCAGCAGTCAAAACGCGAGCAGTGCAGAGGCGCAGACAAAATCGGCAGAGCAGGCGGTGGCGCAAACGAAAACGGTCAGCACGATTTTCGGAGACGTAGTGATTCCCGCCAAGGCGAACCGAATTGTCACGAACAATTTGTTGTCGTCGATTTTAGCTGTGGGAGTAACACCAGTCGGCGCACTAAAGCCTTACATTGACAACCCGTTCATCTCCCAGGATGTGGCTGGTGTCGAAAGCATCGGTGAGGAATGGACGGTATCGCTGGAAAAAGTCGTTGCTTTGTCTCCCGACCTGATTATTATTGATACGAACGACAAGAGCGAATACGAGAAGTACGCGAAAATTGCCCCTACCGTTGCCGTTCCGTTCGGGACGTTCAAAAACGATCATGAGGAAGTCCGCTATTACGGCAAGCTGTTGGGGCGTGAAGCCGAGGCGGAAGCGTGGCTGGCCGAATACGACCGCCGGGCAGAAGCAGCGAAAAAGAAAGTCGAGGGGCTGTTCCCCGCCGGAGAGACTTTTGCGCTCATGCGCTGGGAATCCGACTTCCGCATTCTCGGCAACAGATGGGGCAGGGGTGGACAGGCGATCTACGATATTTTGCAGTTGAACCCGCCACCGATCGTGAAGCAGGAGCTGTGGGGCGACACCCAGCAACTGTCCATCTCCGAGGAAGTGCTGGACAAATACGCTGGCGACCACATTTTTATCGTCAGTGGCAAAGACAACCGCCAGTTTGAATCGAACCCGATGTGGAAGCAGTTGAAAGCGGTCAAAGAAGGCAAGGTCTACTGGTTCGAATCGGAGCGCTACTCCTATTGGGACCCGATCACGACGATTGCCCAAGCCGAAGAAATCGCGGATATGCTGGTGGCGAAGTATCGGAAGTGATGGGGGATCGAGAAGCCCAAGCAGGGGATCATGCTTGGGCTTTTTTCTGTGAGAAATATCTGGTATTTTTCATGAAATTGGATGTGACGGCTTGCGGTCAACCAAAAACGGTTATGACTGTTTGGGAATAGCTTGGTTAAACTCGGACGCTCCCGGCAAAGTATCTTCTAGGACTGTTGCAGGCCAGCCAGCGAAAGATCGCCGTACATATCTACTGTCCAAATATCATTGTGATCCGCCCGCTGTTTTAAGCTGACGCTATATAACCAGCCGTCTTTCGTGATGACTAAAATATGCCGCTGATTTTCGCTTTTGCTTATAGTTTGAAATGACTCCATTTCTTTTTGAAAATACTCAGAGATAAAAGTGCGCAATACTTTTTTGTAGTCTTTGCGATCGGGATCGTTTTCAAGGCTTTTCAGCTTGGTTGTGTCAAATTCTTCGACAGAATTAAAGTCATGAATCAACTGGAACCGCTCGACCAGCTGGTCCCGATCTACAATATGAACAGGCGAGGTGGGGTTCGTATTTTCTTTTGGTTCGCATCCAATCAAGAGTAATAAAATCAGACAATAACTTGCTAATTTCATCTCAACGACCCCCTTTTCTTTTTTACTCCACACTCTTCAACGACCCGATCATATCAATCCTGCCAACCTTCCGTTTCAGCAGCAAGTTAGACAAAAGCGTGAGCAAAAACGCAAGCGCAAAAGAAGCGACTAGCACAAATACATTCAATTGATCAGGAATCTGTTGATGGCTGCTGGACAGTGCCTTCACGATCATCCGATAAACATAGCCGCTGAGCGGCAGAGCGACAATGACCGCAAAGGCGGTCAGGATCATGTTTTCCCAAAAGATCAGCCGGTTGATTTTATGTTTCGGATAGCCCAATACTTTCAAGGTCGCAAGCTCGCGGTTCCGTTCGTAAATGTTGATGGAGGATATGGTGTAAATGGCGCCAAAAGACAGGATGATCGCGCAAACGATAAACAGGATAAAGACAAAACTGTTTTGCTGCAAAATATATTGTGCCGATTTCTTCAGATCGTTTTTATCCGCAATCGCATCTACCCGATGATCCTGCTCAAAAAAGGTGCGAACCGTTGCCAGGTTTGTCGGGCTGGCTCCTTCCACCAAAAGCATGTTCGGGCTGTAGTCTATGCCAAAGCTCTGCAAATAGGCTGGCGTGCTGTAAAACGCCGGATTCGAATACTGTGTTGATACATGTAAAACCTTCATATCTACCCACATAGTTTTCAACTCGGGTGCGGTGAAGTGCACTTGGATGGTATCGCCTTCGGAAATACGGTATTTGTCCGCATACGATTTGGGTACGAGAACGCCGTGATCTTCCAGAGAAATTTTATTCCCTTTTTCGTCGAAGAAATGAAGCAGGCTGTTACTCTTTTCCGTAACAACGAAAGTGGCATTTTCTGTTTCAGTGCCTTTTCTAAATGCAACAGGAAAAGTCGCTAAAAAATAGCCGCTTTTGCTGCCAGGAGGCAACTTTAGCTGTTCTAGAGATGTGCCTTTTGCAAAATCTACGCGCAAATCGTACGTGTAAACCTCTTCGATTTGGCTCGCTACTTGCAGCAAAGCTGTCTGCGTGCCGAAAGCAGCGATCAGTAACACCGTGCTGATCACAACGCCAATCGAGCTTGCCAAAGCCTTTTGCTTGTTTAAAAATATATTACGCAAAATGAGCTTGTAGCTGTAGGACAGCCGATTCCAAACACCCGGGAATCTTTCTATCCACAGTTGTTGCATCGTTTTGGGCGGTTTGGGACGCATGGCTTCCGCTACGCGTTCTTTTAAAATGCTTCTGCCACTCAAATAACAGGACAACATGCCAAAAACACTGGAAAAGAGGAGGGGCGGGAGGACGGAAAAAACAGACATGGAGTAGGTGATACCAGGCAGAGAGTAGGCTCGCGCGCTCGAAGCAGTCACTAAGGGAACGAAAACAATAGCGGCAACGACGCAACCGATGATGGAACCTGCGATAGCGACCAGGACGGGATACCCCATGTAATGAAGCATGATCGTTCTTGTCGGGACACCCAAGGCTTTCATAATGCCAACTTGATTTCTTTGCGAATCAATCAGTCTCGACATGGTCAGAAAAAGAATAATAGCTTCAATCAAAAACAGAACAAAAGGGATAACTTTGCTCATCAAGTTGTTGTTGTGAATCGTCTGATTAACTTTCGAGTAGCTGAAAGTCCGCTCTTTACTGATTTGATCCACATAAGCAAGGTAGCTGGACTGCGCTTCGATAGATTTGCCCAAGCTGTCGATATCGTAGCCATCCTGCGCATCGATCATCACCTCATTGTAAGAAAAGCCGCCTGCGATTTCAGGTATTGTCGCTTCGGCAATATAGCCGATTCCGTACGCTTGGTGATCTTGAATGTCGTTCTTTTTCGCATGCTCGACGTTCTCGCCCAAGCCGCTGATGGTAAAAGCCACACTTTTTTCGTTCGCACGCAAATGGATTTGCTCACCGATCTGCAGCTGATTTTCTTTGGCGTAATGGGAGTCTAGCATGATTTCATTCTTTTTGTCCGGGATACGCCCTGCAATCAAAGTGGGCGTGTTTATTTCATTTCGCACAGGGATGGAGTGAATTTTTAGCGAGGTGTTATGACCTGCAATCACTTGTGTGGCGTCAAAGGTGTAGCGTCCTTCGATTTTCTTGATTCCGGCAATGCTGCTTAAATCGGCCAACTCGTCTTTGGAGATTTGTTTGTACGACACATATAAATCGCTTACATGATGTTCTTTGAAATAGCTGTTCACAAAAGCGCTCAGATTATCGCTGTACGTGGTCAGCCCCGCATAGAAAAAAGCTCCAACCGCTACTACCAAGACCAAGGCGATAAATTGACCGATGGATTGCCTGATATCCCTTGTTAGCTTCCAAAATAATTTCATCATCACCACTCGATCCCTTCAACGCTTTGTTTGCGATGATTAACGGTCACGCTCTCGATCATTCCGCTTTTTACCTTGATGATTTTATCGGCCATCGGCGCGATTGCAGAATTATGCGTGACCAGCACGACGCACTTTTTGGTTTCCTGGTTCAAATTTTGCAGGAGTTTCAGGACGGATTTGCCCGTCTCATAGTCCAAAGCCCCAGTCGGTTCATCGCAGAGCAGCAGCAGCGGGTTTTTCGCAACAGCCCTGGCAATGGCAACTCTTTGCTGTTCGCCGCCAGAGAGCTGCGAAGGGAAGTTTTTGAGCCGATGGCCTAATCCGACCAGTTGCAAAATGTCTTTGGCCTTCAGATGGTTTTTGCATACTTCCGTGGCAAATTCAACGTTTTCCAACGCAGTTAAGTTGGGGATCAGGTTGTAAAATTGAAACACAAAGCCAACTTTTTCAGCCCGGTACTGCGTTAGTTTTGTCTCGTCGAATCTCGTAATTTCTTGGTTGCCGACAAACACCTGGCCAGAAGTAGCGGTATCCATGCCGCCAAGTATGTTCAAAATCGTGCTTTTTCCTGCGCCACTTGCCCCCAGAACCACGACAAATTCGCCTTCCGCGATGGAAAAATCAACTCCGTTTAGCGCCTTGATCGGGACTTCGCCGATTTTGTATTCTTTTGTGACGGCTTTGAATTGGATTAGCTGTTTCATTGAGTGCCCTCCATGAATGATGCATATGAATCCATAATATACCAATTTGTTGGAGGGACATCCTGCACCCGATGTAATTTTGTATCAGTCTTAGGGAGGAGTATCGCTTCACGATTATGCTTTTTCTTCCTAAAAAAGGAGCCATTCATGATACACTGTGAGGAATGGGGCGAAGTAGGGGTTAGCAAGAAGACTGTGGGGGAAATATTCAAACATTTGCGGCAAGCATTCGGAGCATAATCGCCGATCACTGAGAGGAGAATTGTATGAAAACATACGCAGCATCAGTTGAAGCTATACTTATCGCTGACAATCCCGAGACTTTCGTCACACGCCGTATCCCCGAGACAAAACTGGAGTTCGGAGGCATACCGGGTGACCGACATTTTGGCGTGACTTTCGGAGCAGACTCCCGTCAGACGATGTATCCGCGCGGAACCGAAATCTTGAACCGTCGCCAAATCACGGTGGTGTCCCAAGAGGATTGCGCCATCATCGCCGAAAACTTGAAAGTTCCGTTTGTTTTGCCCGAGTGGCTGGGGGCTAATCTTTTGATAAGCGGATTTCCTGATTTGACAAGCCTGACGATGGGCTCGCGAATCCTGCTGCCGAGTGGAGCGGGTCTTATTTGTATGGGAGAAAATCTTCCTTGTGTCCATCCCGGAGAAGAAATTCAAAAAAATTACGATGCAGAGGCACACCCAAAATTGGCCGGACGCTTTGTAAAAGCGGCATTCAAGCGCAGAGGGATTGTTTGTGCCGTCGAATGTCCCGGCACGATCAAGCTGGGGGACCAGGCTCAAATTCTCGTGAATAACCTTGCCAATCCGATGCAATAAATCATGTTGCTGCGCTGGCGAATGTTCATGAAGTAACGAAAAAGGTGGTTAAACCCGAGAAGCTTCAAGAGGTTTAGCCACCTTTCTGTTTTGTATTTTTCACCGCAAACTGACAGACTCTGCAGGTGTTGAGGGCGTATGCGCGACTTGACGTGACGGATGGCGCGGTAAGGTCAAAACAGCATTAACCCGAGCAGATGGAAGATTCCCAATACGCCCATTGGATAAATGAGCAATCTTGAATACGGGTTCGTAAAGTTATTGTTCGGATGCTTCTCAAAGAAATAGTGGATGATCGAGTGAAAAATGAGAAACACATCTATGATGATGAAGGAAACGATTTGTTGACTGATAAACGAATACAATAAGATGGCATACAGGGGAAGATGGAGGATGGTAAATACTTTGAAGGCGCGGCTATCGTCCATATCTTTCAGGATGGCGAACATTTTCCACTCTTTGGCTCTGATTGCATCCATTTCGTGCAAGAGCAGGAGAGAGAAATTGATGGAGAAGATTACGAGCAAGACCGATGACAAAATGGCCACCCTCTTTCATTGCTGATTACCTACATTAAATCATGTTGAAATCTGCCAAACAAATGAAAGAATGGTGAATGTTGTGTTGGAGGAAACTTGGGGTCAGCGTCAAGAACTTGATTCACATGCAAAAGAAAAAGGCTAAACTCCCGTCGAATCAAAGGGGTTTAGCCTTTTAGCTTATTTCAAAGTCTACAACGTCACAGACTCCACATGTATCGTATGACGAGTGCAGCACGCCAGAGTTTAACACCTTACATGCTTGCGCTTGAAACCAAGCTGTCCTTTATCTACTGCTTTTTGAATATTTTCGAAAGCGTGTATGAGCTTGCTTTTGTTTTTGTCCCGTTTGACTTCTACCGGGCCTACTGCCTTGGCAGTCTCGACCGCCTTGCCATGGAGCGGCACATAAGATACAGCCACCGTGTACATAAAGTTGTTCATCGCGTATTTCGCTCGTTCGGGAGCAGCGTGAATCGTGCGTTGCACCAGATCAAGCATACTGGAAATTTTGTCCACGGAGAACTCACGATCCGGACGATTCCCCAACAGCCAGCAGTAGCAGCTCCAACCCGCCGACATTCGCAACTCTTCACCGCTTGCGATCCATTTATCGGCAACCTTTTGGGCAATATCTGATTCCGCTAAAGTTACGGCAACCACATAATCGGACAGCATGTAAAAATAAGCCGCATCCATCCAACGTTCATAATCTGCTTCCGTCATCGCATTGGGGTCTGCAATGATGCCGGCAAAGTACATAGCGTCGTAGTTCCCTGTTGCGTAAAGCTCCTCGGCCAGAGGCTGATTGATCTTTGTTTTCTTGAAGATGGGCTTCATCGCGCCTGTCGCCACGCCAAAAAGCGGTTCATGCGCGCCGTTGGAAATGTACATCTTCTTGAGTCGTTCTTTACCGAGAGCCTCAAGCTCCTGCATCACCATTTCGGCATTCATTGTCTGACACACCCTTTCTGCAGCGGATTTGCCCGGTTTCATTGCATTTTGATTGTCAACAGAGACACCGACTCCACATGTGTAGTGTGGGCAAAATAGACAGACTTCCGATGTGGCAGTATTCGCTAAATAATAAGTGCAATAGAGACACCCCTTCGTACTGAGAACGTAGTTAAAGCTTCCATAGGGTCAAAATAAAAAGTACCCTGATATTTTTTCATCAAGGTACAATAGAAACCCAATTCTCTATAATAATGAATTAGTTATCTAATCAATGTCCGGGGTCAGCAACATTCTGTTTTACTTCAAATATTTTAGGTGTATTATTGTAGGTCACGTCTGTAGGTAGCAAATTCACACACACAGCCATGGACAACGATAATACCATCAATGCCATTACCTTTTTCATCCGGGAAAACCTCCTTATTTTCCAAAAGTACCCACATTTGTATTATACACTTCTTTTAGCTTTTTGATATACGGTAAATCCATCGGCAGTGAATTTTCATCAAAATAAGTTAGCATTTCGTTCAAACATTTATTCATCTCTTCAAATGCACTAATGAAACCATACGCCTTTAAGCTGTTAACGTAGCTTTCCATCCCCTCATCCAAACGTCCTAATTTAGTTAGGAATCTGCCTTTGAGTTGGTAGTAAGCACCAATCGAACGGTGTTTATAAGGTGTCTGAGGATTAGCAGGTAAGATTGCTTTCTCGTTCATCAGCACTTCTTCGATAGCATCCATATTACCTAATTCTAAATAAATTTCGAGTAATTCGTTGACCACATGTACCTTGTTCTCTTTGTGAAGTTCATCCATATAACTTCGGAGCATTGGAATAGCGACTTCGTAATCCTTTTTCCTTGCTTTAGTAGTTGCCCGGTTAATCTTGCTGGATTCTACAACGAAATCATATTTAAACTCTTCAAACACATCTAGATGCTGTTCGACTGCATCGAAATTATCTAAGAAGAAATAAGAGTTAATCATGGCAAGATAGGCTCTAGCCTTTAACTCAGTGTTACTTGTTTCAAGTGCAAGACCTTTCTGGCATAGTTCAATACACTGTGAATATTTTTGGGTGTTATGAGCATGGAGTGTCATTCTGAAATAGTATGTGATTTTTTCCTCAAGAGTAAGGAAGTCTGTGTAATGTAAAAGCTCTTCTCCCATTCGGAATGTTTCTTCATGTGAATGTCAATCAAAAAGTT
>NZ_DOTK01000033.1:0-49602 GCF_003521185.1 Brevibacillus sp. | reverse complement strand
CACAAAACTTTTTACGCTCTCGAAAGCTTCGGGATTAGCACTGTAGAGCAGGTCAAATGTAGACGACCAAGCACCTGCGTTCGAAAGCCTAGTGGAAAGCTTCAAAATCAGCACAATATCACCGTTCCATTGACGTTATACTCGTTTTTGCCTGTCGAAAACTCAGTAAAAAATTCAATCCCCGCATAACAAACAATGCCCCTACTCAACGTTAGGGGCATCTTTCTGTTCTTCAAGCCTACGGCAAAACTCCGAAGTCTCCAGCACCACCACTATCCCCGCTTAACACTAGCCTTTTCCCTCTCCTCCATCATATCGGCAATATCCTCTAGTTGCCCCATCACAGAAATCGGATCAGAGAAATAGAAGCGGTAACCGTCAATTTCGTACAGATGGTTTTGTTTGACGGCATCCAAGGTGTTCCAGATTGGATCATTCGCGTAATCAAATGACTCGGCTTTGGCATCGACAGCCATGAAAATATAATCGCTGGCGTATTTTCCAATGACTTCGCTGGAAATTTGCAGCCAGCCTACTTTCGGGTCGATGTCGCGTTTTACATTTTCGTTCATTGGCAGACCCAACTCGCCATGGATTGTTCGTCCGGTAAAGGCGTTGCCGTAAAGGATAAGCGTTTTAACAGCGCCGCCGTCAAAAACAGTAACGGTCTTGTCTTTTCCTACAATGTGGTCAATACGCTTCTTGGTTGATTCGACTTGTTTGTCCAAGTCTTGCACCAATGAGTCCGCCTTGGCTTCTTTGTTCAGCATAATGCCCAACATCTGTTACGACCCGCTCCGGATGGGCTGGGATTTCCACATCGCCCATCGATGTGGAGACGATGCGGGTTGCAGGCTTGGTATCGTTCTCTGCTGTTGCAGCGGGTTGTGAAGCTGCCGTTGCGCTGCCGCCTTTGTTGCCAGTTGCCGACTCGGTCGGATTGCTGCCGCATGCGCCGAGCAGCAGACCAAATGCTAACAATAAGCTGGCGGGCACCATCATTTTGTTTATAAACATGTGACTTGACCCTCCGTCGTTATTTTGATAATAATTATCATTATCAAAATAACATGTCCCATCTGGAGCAACAATGTGATTTCTTCCTGCTGCGGATGTAAGATGTTCATTTGCAGCAAGCTGTTTGCGCAGCAGGCTGGGAGGCAAGCCGAAATGTTTTTTGAAGGCATGGCTGAAATAGTACACATCCTGATAACCGACTGCCATAGCAACCGTCTTTAGCGATATAGCGGTTTCTGCCAGCAGTTTGCGAGCTTTTTCCATGCGCAAGCGGATCAGGCAATCAATCGGACCGCGGTTCAATACTTGCTTGAAGCGATTGGACAAATGCCCCTGGCTGCAATTCAACGCGGAAGCCAACGATTCGAGCGTCAATGGCTCGGCGTAATGGTCCAGCATGTATTCGAGAGCTTCTGTCACCAGTTCGACCGGGCTCGTCGTCCGGGGCGCAGGCGATTGTGAGTGGTATTGCTTCACGACCTGATAAATCCATTGATAAAATTGCGCTTTTAGTTGAAACTGTGCCATCGCATGCTGTTGGCGCGACAAGTCATGCATCTGTTCCAAGATGTCATACAACAGAGTCGGCTGGGCAGGAGTGAAGGAATAGGGCATGTGGAATGAATGCTCAAGAGAATGCATAGGCGTTTCGAATTTGGCAGGAGCAGCACGGCTAACACTAGCTTCGTACAGCACCAGGCTGAAGTCCAGGCCATCTTTGCCAGCGTTCAGTTCAACCCAGCTTTTGGCGGCTGCATGAAACACCTGCATGCCATGTGCGGAGTAAATCTGGTTGTCGAAAAGCATCAGGGCGCTTCCTATGCTTGTGCAGAGAAAGCCGTTTGAGGGAAAAGAGAATGAAAAGGCTTTGGCGCCTGCCGCCAGTGTATGCCTTTGGATCGAAACCATTTGAATATCGGCATGTTGCCATAGTTGAATATGTTCATCCTGGTGCAAATCAAGAGGCAAGGGTTGTCACCTCATTTATAAACGGATTTATTGCGTGCCCATTATACAATTAGTTGGTTTCGCGGCGCAAAGAGAAATTGGGACGCGTCCTTTGAAAAGGGTGAGGAAAGCTAGTAGAGGTCGGCACATCGGATCAGAGCAGGAGCGAGGGCGACAAAAAACAGCGGAGCACACGCAATCCCCCTTTTTCGGTTTGGCCCTGCACGTAGCGGCATCAACCGGGACAGGTGCATCAGCAAGGGCACATTCAGGCAAATTCGCGAGAGGCATGAAGCTGTTGTTGGCTTTTATGTGAAGTTGCTGTTCGCTCTTTGTGAACTTTTTGCCATGGAATTGTCATCGCTTCTTAACGAAATATGACCCGATTGGGGCATTTCGGAGCAGTCCCGACAGGAGTAGGATTAAGAAAAAGCGGAGTGTGGTGAAACTAACATGACAGAGATGATTACAGTATTGATTGCAGACCACAACCGGGAGGCAAGAGAGCAGTTGCGGCGACTGCTTCAGTTGGATAGCGGGTTTCAGGTCGTGGCTGAAACCGATACGGCTGCGGAAGCGGCAGTGCTGGCCAACAAGTTTGCGCCAAAAGCAGTGCTGATTGATTTGAATTTGCAGGATCAGGATGAATGGCAGGCGATTGCGCGAATCAAGGAACAAAATCCTGGCAGCAAAGTTATCGTCCAGTCCGATTCGACGGATGTGCAATGCTTTTTTGAAGCGTTGAAATACGGTGCCCAAGGGTACTTGCTGAAGACGTTGCATCCCGCATCGCGGCACGAATATTTGCGCTCTGTGCTGATAGATGATGCGCCGATGCCGCGTGAGCTGGGTTATCATATTTTGCAGGAATTTATGGCAGACAAGCCATGCCACTTCAACCGCCCTGGCTTGAACCCGACGGAGATGGCGCTGCTCGGCTGCCTGTGCAAAGGGTATAAAAACAGTGAGATTGCGGAAGAGTTGCTGCTTTCCGAGAACGAGGTCAGGAAGCAGTTCAAGGAGCTTTTGTTCAAGCTGCGGTTGAAAAATCGGACGCAGCTTGTTCGGTATGCTTACGAAAGAGGACTCTTTACGCCAAGCCTCCGACCGGGGAGACGAAAAAAGCAGGGGGCGAAGGAGTAGCGCCTGTAGCAGCGAGTGGGAGATCAGTTCTCAGCGAAAAGAAAAAACACCGCTGGAAACGAGCGGTGCCGTGTCTAGAAACAAGCAGTTCCATGTCCAGTAGTAACAAAGCGACAGCATGTTAAAACCAAGCCGTGCAATAACCGAGATAGCCCGACATCCGCTCACTTCCGCAGCTGCGCAAGTGCTTTTTACCCATGCGCTGGCGCTCGCAGCTTGTTTTTCCAATAAACAAACAGCGCAAAGGCAGCGCAGAGTACGACAGCGGCGAACATGTACGGGAAGTTGATGTTCCAGTCGAACAAAATGCCACCGACTGCGGGACCAACAATAATTCCGAGGCTTGTATAGGTGGAGTTCATCCCGGCGACAAAGCCCTGGTCCTCGTCGGCCATCTTCGAAAGCAGCGTGGTTACAGCAGGGCGTAGCAAGTCGCAGGCAAAAAACACGATGCTGCTGACGACCATGATTCCCCAATAGCTGTTGATGAAGACCGTCGCAAAAATAAACAGCGCGGCTGTCACGAGCGTCGTTTGAATCATGTTTTTCTCGCCAAACTTGTCCACCAGCTTCTCAAAGAAAGCGATCTGGGCAACTACGCCGAAAACGGAGCCGACGGTAATGATGACGGCGATATCTTTGGCAGTGAAGCCGAATTTGGCATCAACAAACAGGCTGAACATCATCTCGTATGCGGCAAGGCCGAAAGAGAGCACAAACACAATCAACAGGGGCACAAAATAGATCGAGCGGAACGATTTTTTGATCTCACCGATGAAGCTGACGCTCACTTTTTGCGCTTTATTTTTTGCCATTTGTTCTTTCGTCAGCGACTCTTCCAGGACAAACAGCGAGATAACGGCGGCGATACCAGCAAATCCGGCTGCGAAAAAGAATGGAGCGCGTATCCCAAGCTCTGCGATGAATCCGCCCAGTCCGGGACCGATGATGAAACCGCCGCTGATGGCGGCAGCCTGATAGCCCAGCACGCGAGCGCGGTCTTCCAGCGAAGTGCGATCGGCAATGTAAGAGATGACAGCTGGCATAATGAAAGCGTCGCTGATTCCGCCTAAAACTCGCGACAAAAACAAAATCCAGACCTGGTTGCCCAATCCGAACATAAGCTCCGAGAATGCGAACAAGAACAGGCCGAAGACAATCATTTTCTTTCTGCCAAACGTATCGACCCAGACGCCCGTAATCGGCGAGGCGAGAAGCTGGGCGAAGGCAAAGGCGGAAATCAAGTAGCCCACGACTTCTCCGCTCAGGTTCAACTCATGGGCAAAGGACGGCATGACCGGAACGACCAGGCCAATTCCGACGTACGCAATAAATAAATTAAACAAGACTAAACCTAAAGACCAGTTTTGGTTGTTGTTCCTTTTCATGGTTTTCCCCACTAACTCTCCAATGAATTTACAATCCGCTCACAGCCGCGGCTGCTTGCTTTTACCGGCTTTCTGTATCTGCTGATTCTTTTATGGCCCGGTTGACCTTTTTGATCGTTTCCAGCATTTGTTCGAGCACGCTCATGTCGATTTGGGAAAAGTATTGTTTCACAAACGCTTCGTCTGCTTCATCCATCAACTCCGCGTATTTTTGCCCCGCTTCTCCCAGCAGGATAAACGACTCCCGGCGATCTTCCGGATTGCTTTCCCGCCTGATAAACGTCCTGGATTCCAGATGAGACAACACTTGGCTGACTGCGCTTTTCGTAATGGAAAAAAAGGCGGCGATCTCGTTGACGGTCACCCGTTCATTGCGAATGATGTACTGCAACAAGTTTTCCTGCTGAAGCGTCAACTGAAACTCATCCAGCTTTTTCGCGACTTTATTGTAGTACATGTAATACTCGTAAAAGGCATCGTTCAACTCATGGACGATTTTTCGATATTCGGCAAGCATGGATTTCCTCCTCGTGAACAATAGTATTTGCGCGAAGTCTGAACAAAATGAGCCGGGAGAAGACAGAAGACAGAAGACAAGATCAGAAAGCCCTTGCAAAGTAATTTAGTTTAGTTAACTTAACTATAGTAACTATATATCCCGATGCTTATATTGTCAACGGGCGCATAAAAAAATCGCCTGAACGTCGAGGCGTCCAAGGCGATCTCTGCTATTCGCGAGTGACAGACAGGGGTTCACTCACGCAAGTTTTTACGAATCAAGCCTGTTTTTTGGTTGCGCGGTTTGGGCTACTACCACCCGATTTCTGCCGGACTGCTTTGCCTGATACAACGCTTGGTCAGCAAGCTCAATCAAAGCGGGAACGGAGTGAAGCTGACGTGTGCTGCTGACGATCCCGATGGAAACAGTGATCGTCTGGCCAGTTGGTGTGACACTGTTTTCCATGCTGCATCTGATTTTCTCGGCGATGGAAAAGGCATCTTCGCTGGAGGCGCCGCCGAGCAGGGCAATAAATTCCTCTCCGCCAAACCGCCCGCAAACATCGCTTTTGCGGACAGAGGTTGTCATGATCTGGGCAAACAGCTTCAACACTTCGTCTCCCACAGGATGGCCGAAGGTGTCGTTTACATGCTTGAAGCGATCAATATCCAACAGCAGGATGGAAAAGCTTTTGTTCTCCCGCAACCATTGTTGCAGCAAATTTTCGACGGAACGGCGGTTGGCAAGTCCCGTAAGCGCGTCAGTCGTTGCTTCATGCGTGAGACGGTCTGTTTTCCGCTTGATTTTTTTGGCGGCATTGCGAAAAGCTTTGGTCAACAAATCAGCTTCCCGGTTCCAGTGATGCCGATTTTGGGGAAGCTCTACTTTTTCCGAGCCCATCTTGCTCATCAGGTCGGCAAGCTGAACAAAAGGTCTGGCAAGCGTGTGGGCCAGCTTGATGACAATCAGGAGCAAAAGCAGGGAAGGGGGCAGCAAATAAACCAGCATGAGTCTCACCTGACTATGCAGCTCGTTGTAGACAAACTCGATGGGAGAGGTGACCATGACGCCCCAGCCGTTTTCGGCAACGGGGGCATAGCCGGCCAGCAACTGCCCGCCCTGTATGCTCGCCATTTGTTCATGACCGCTTCGCCCAGCCATCAGCTTCCTTACGACAGGATTGGATTTGAGATCTTTTCCGATCAACTGTTCATCCGGATGGAACAGCAACTGCCCGTTGGAGCCGACGATGGAAAAAGAAGATCCGGTCGTATCCGTTGCCGCGCTGCCGAAGATCATGTTCATGATGTTGTGCTCCTGGAGGTAGATGGTTCCGCCGATGAAGCCGCGATATTTGCCCTCTTTGTCGTAGATCGGCTCGCTCATGAACAAAATATGGCGGTTGCTTCTCGCAGATATGTAGGGCAAGGAAATGTAGGGCTTTTTCAGTTCCAGGGCATAGTTGCCTTCCTTGGTGATAATGTGTTGGCCGACTGTGCCGATGGACGCCGGAGAAACGGTGCGGATAATCCCGTTTTCATCCACGACAGTTAGCGAATTGAAATAGTTGCTGCTTTTGCGAAGGATATCCAGATGTTCGTCGGCTTCTTTTTGCGTCTGCGAGGGGTGGTCGATTACGACTGAGGCGGAATAACGCAAGCTGCTTCGCATGGAGATGAACAAGGAATTGATCATTTGACTCATTTTGCTTGCGCTTGAATAGTTCAAAGTAAGCGTGGTATCGATCAGTGACTTCTTCTTGGACTGATAAGATGCGACGAGCAAAATTGTCACCGTCAACACGATGGACAAGGAAACCAGACCCGTCAGAAGGGCAGTCAGACCAATCTTTTTCCCCGGGCTCAGCTTGAAACGATGTATAACAGGCATATGGCTATGGCCTCTCTTTGCGTTGGATCGATCCATGATGGAAGGAAAGCAAACGGAAAAAATTCATGTGTATTATAAGCGATACCAGGAGGACATGCTATGCAGAAAAAATAATTTGATGGAAAAAAGTTGAGGTTCGTTCACAGTTGTAACAATTAGGTAACATTATTGCCATAAATGCAAAAAACTGCCCTCAAAAGAGGACAGTTTCAGTGGAATTTTTGCCAATGGTTTTTACGTGTTCAAGCCGCGAATTTGTTGCTCGATCTTTTCGAAGCCGCCAGATACTTTGACGATCTCTTCTTTTTGGTCAGAGACGAGCACGAGAACTTCTTCGAGGCTTTCCTTGTTCTTGTCGGTAATGTCTGCGTTGACTTCGACTTTTGCATTGACTTCCTGGATCATGCTGTGCACGTGGACGATGAACTCTTGCAGATTTTTGGTTTTTTCCGCGAAGTTGTGCATGTAGTTGTCCACGTTTGTAAACATTTCTTGGACCTCCATAATGCCTTCGCTGTTCTTTTCAAAAGACACCTGGGACTCGGAGATCATGTCGGAAACGAGCTTCATTTTTTCGCGAATCGTCATCAACAAGGTCGAGATCGATTCGGAGGATACTTTGGAAGACTCGGCCAGCTTGCGCACTTCATCCGCTACGACGGCAAAGCCACGGCCATGCTCACCGGCTCTGGACGCCTCGATGGTGGCATTGAGTGCGAGCAGGTTGGTCTGTGCCGAAATATCGGAGATCGTTTGGATGATTTTTTCAATCGATTCCGTTTCTTTGTTCAGCTCTTGAATCAGTCGGTTCGTATCCTGGATGTCCTTGATGAAGCGTTCAAAGTCGCTGCCGATGTTATTGATGCGCTTGCCGCTTTCATTGGTCGCTTCTTTCGTCGATTCTACGTAATCGTGCATCTCTGTAACAGAACGGGTCATGTCTTCTACCTGGAGATTGGTCGTGCCCATCTCGCGGCGCAGCTCGTTTGTGTTGTCGGTTTGCACAGAGAAGGAGCGCATGATTTCCTGAAGGGAAGCGACGGTTTCAACTGCCCGGACATTCACGCCATCCGTCACCTTGTTCAGATTCTCCTGGTATTCCTGCACAGAGCTGAGCGATTCGTTGATCTGATCCAAAATGCGTTGCAGCGATTCTTTGGAAGCGATCGCCTGCTGCTTCTGTTCTTCGCTCTCCTGTTGCAGTCTGTTGTTGAATATCGCGTGCATCATGCTTGTTGCCGATACGAAGCAGAAGGTAAGCAGGTAGTACATCAAATGAACCGGATTGGAGGTATAAAAAATCGCCTCGCCATTTGTCAGGAAGTAGTACGTGACGATCCCGAGCGCTGCCACGATCGTCAAAATGTTGATCAGCCTGTCCTGATAAATCCCCATGACGGCTACGAAGAACATGATGGTCATAATATTGACCAGCCAAGGATCAAGCCCGGTAATTATGAACATGAAGATGCCGATTACCGCGAAGTTGAAAAACTTCATGAATGGAGCCATTTTGTCGCGCCACGCCGGACGATTGGACAAATACGCGAACGGCGCCAGCACTCCGTACAAAATACCGAGCACAGTCAAGACGAAGGAAATCGGCACTCCCATGATGAGATTCACGATTTGCACCACGGTAATGATGCTTGCAAAAACAATGACGACCCAATTATTTCTTCTTTGTAAAAGTTCCATGTCAGCTAACCTCAACTTTTATTTGTTTGCAAAGCGTTTGATACCAGGAAAATGCGGGATGGTCCTTGCTTGTATAGGCTTCCTGCAGGTGAAAAATGGTCGGGATGGCGTTCGCCCCTTTGTAATAGACCATATCCTTCACTTGTGTCGCTTTGACGTTGTATTTTGTATTAATCAACTGAAAAAAAGCCGGGTCTGCTAAACCGACTGCATGCGTATAACCGTGTTTTTCAGCATAATCGATCATGAGGGCAACGCCCCAACGTCCCAGTTTTCCGCGGTATTTCGGCAAGACGGCGAAACTGTCTACTTCCACCACTTTCATATCGGCGCTCAACACGTCCTGAAACAAATCGCGGAGAAAAGCAGAAGATTTTTCATGTGGCGTAAATTCAAAAGTACCGCCTGCTTCGTCATCTTCTGACAATAGCAAATAAGCATCGGAACCATTTTTGACGTATTCCATTTCAAAGCCCATGGAGGTCCAAACGCTCTCCTTGATTTGGTGAAAACTCGCCAAAGACTCTACTGAATCAACCAGTTTGTACATAATACTCCACTCCATTTTTATCTCTCTTTTGATTTTTCATGTACAAGTTTACTGTTGATAGATGGACTGGCGCCTCCTTTCTATGAGATTGCACACAAAACGGCCATGACCGTTTTGTTGACCGCAAGCGGCCACATCCAATTTCCTGAAAAACGTCGAGACGTTTTTCACACAAAAAAGGCCATTCCACACACGGGAACAGCCTTCAGTCACCATCATCGCACAATTACGCACATGATGTATGGCAACCCGGCTGTCATGGTCGAAGACTTTAGACCCGTGGTTTTGCGTCGCCACCTTTCGATGACTTTGCCTTTGTCATTCAGTTTGCGAAAAATGTATAGTCATGTCGAATCATGCAAAATATAATCCAAAAGAAACAGTCTTGTCAAGTTTTGGTAGGGTAAAAATAACCAATTCTTTATAAAAATAGTCAGAATTAAGGTAACGGTAAGAGTAGCGTAACAAAATTTTACCATCCATCCGATAAAGATAGAGAGAAGAGGAGGGATGAGAGGATGGCAGAGACGAAAACAATCGAATTTCACTTTTCAGGGGGAGAAGTGATCCGCATTGAGACGACAGAACCGGAAGAGATCATCCAGATGGTCGCCAACCAGAAAGATGGATGGCTCCAGTACGACGACATCGTCATCAATGTGCGAAACGTTTCTTATATTAAAGTGAAAGAAATCGCTTAACAGCATGTGTGAAAAAAGCTCTCGAATGCCGAGGGCTTTTTTTGTTGCATGTTTGGCGGGAGAGGCATTATAGTGAGTATAAGACTAACGACTAAAGAGGACGATATGGACGACATTTACAAAGAGTTGCAAAAGCTCGGTTTTTCCCAATACGAGTGCAAGGCTTACATTGGCTTGTTGAAGCATTCTCCGATTACCGGATACGAAATCAGCAAGCGCTCCGGCGTACCGCGCTCGATGATTTACGAGGTCATAGGCAAGCTGCTGGAAAAAGGGGCGGTCTATACGGTGCCTTCAGAGCCTGTGACTTACGCGCCGCTTGCGGCCAGAGAGTTGATTCGCAGATTGCGTGGACAGTTCGAGCAGTCCTTCGACTATTTGGAAAAAAGCTTGTCCGCTTTGGAGTCTGAGCAAGAAGTCGATGTGATTCGCCGGATCAGCGGCGACGAACTGGTGCTGACGGAGATGCGGCAAATGATCAAGCAGGCGACAGGAGAAGTATGGCTGTCGATCTGGGAGCCGCAGGTGCCGGCTATCCAGGAAAGTGTAGATGCGTGCACAGAGGCAGGCATTTCTGTTTTTACCGTGCTGTTTGGGCAAGCACAGACGCGGGTGGGAACGACGTATCACCATGACTACATGGCGCCAGATGTCGCAGAAGAGCGCATGGGCGGGCATCTCACGATCGTGGCGCGAGATTTGGAGGAAGTCCTGATCGCCAATTTTGCGCCAAATACGGCTGCCTGGGCCGTCAAAACGAAGGACCCGGCTCTCGTTTTGGTGGCTGTCGAGTACATTCGCCACGACATTATGTTTGCAGAAGTGACAAAGGTGCTGGGACCGGAAAAAGTCGAGACGCTTTGGCGAAACAAACCGGATCTTTACCAGGTGGTTACGGGAAAAAGCTTTCTTAACCAGCAGTGAAAAAGAGAGAGAGGGAGAACAGTGGGGCGAGAGCAACTGCACGTAGAAACGTTGTCGAACGCAAGAGATCAGGGAAGCTTCATGCAGGGGGTCAAAGATTGCATTCCGACCTTGCTCGGTTATTTGAGCATCGGATTTGCGGCAGGTGTCCTGGAAAAGACGGCTGGGCTGAGCATCATGGAAATTGCTTTGATGAGCATTTTGCTGTACGCAGGCTCTGCACAGTTCATCGCGGCAGGCATGATCGCGGCGGGCAGCTCGGCTACAGGAATTATCATTACGATTTTGTTTGTGAATTTGCGCCATATTTTGCTGAGTGCGGCTCTCTCTCCTTATTTTCGCCATTTGTCAGCGTTCAAGAACATGCTGGTAGGCTCGCTGTTGACGGACGAAACATTCGGGGTTGCCATTAACGAAGCGGCGAAGAAAAAACAGATCGACGAAAAATGGATGCACGGTTTGAATGTGACGGCTTATTTGAACTGGATCGTCGCCAACCTGGCAGGCGCCTATTTTGGGCAATGGATTGCCAATCCGGAAGGGCTGGGGCTTGATTTCGCCTTGCCAGCCATGTTCATCGGGCTTTTGGTTCTGGCGATGATGAGCCGCTTGCAGATCAGGCGGGACGTTCTCGTGGCTGTGTGCGCCGTCGTGATCGCAGTCGGGGTATCAGTCGTGTACCCGGGCAACCTTGGCGTCATCGTTGCCACGTTTTGCGCATCGACAATCGGGATGGTGATCGAACGATGGAAGTGAGATGGGACGTCTTTCTTATCATTGCTGGCTGCGCCTTGGTCACGTTTTTGCCGCGGGTACTGCCGTTGATGGTGCTGTCTCGCATGCAGCTTCCCGAATGGGGTGTCCGCTGGCTGCATTATGTGCCGATTTCCGTCATGGCCGCGCTGGTCGGACAGGAGCTGTTTTTGCACGAAGGCAAGCTGGCTCCGCTGTTGACCAATGTCGAGCTGATGGCAGCAATCCCGACTTTTCTCGTGGCGATCTGGACGCGCAGCTTGCTGGGAACGGTGGTCGTGGGGATGGCTTCGATCATGGTCCTGCGCTACCTTTTTTCTATTCTATAAGGGCAAAAGCAATGCAGAAGTGGTTATGCTAGAGAAAAAGGGAGGGCGAAAGACATGACTGTGGAAGAAGTCTTGCAAAAGCTTGAAGCGCTGGGGAGCGAGCAGACAAAAAAGACCTTTTTGCGCCACGGCGCCAGGGAGCCGTTCTTCGGCGTGCGCATTGGCGATATGAAAAAGCTGGTGAAAGAGGTCAAGCGCGATCAAAAGCTGGTGCAGGCTCTGTACGAGACGGGCAATCATGATGCGATGTATTTGGCAGGGCTGGCCATCGATCCAAAAACGGTGACGAAGGAGCAGCTGCAAGGCTGGGTCAGACAGGCGTACTGGTATATGCTCGCGGAGTATACGGTAGCGGGAGTGGCGGCAGAAAGCCCTTTCGCACTGGAATTGGCCCGCGAGTGGATAGAAGCGGAGGCGGAAATGATCGCCGCATGCGGCTGGAGCACGTACGCGAACTACTTGTCGGTCGCTCCTGACGAGCAGCTGGACTTGCCGGAGATCAGGTCGTTGCTTGCGCGAGTCCAACAGACCGTGCACGAGGAGCGAAACCGGGTGCGGTACACGATGAATCATTTTGTCATCGCGGCAGGAGCCTATGTTCCTGCTCTGCATGCCGAAGCGGTGGAAGTTGCCGAGGCTATCGGGAAAGTACACGTCGACGTCGGCAATACGGCGTGCAAGGTGCCGCTTGCGACTGCGTATATCGAAAAAATCGTAGCGCGCGGAGCCATCGGCAAGAAGCGCAAGACGTGCATCTGCTAATTCGCATCCCGTGATTGAGCGGGAGAATCCGCATACAAACAAGCGCACGCTGGGAGAAATCCCGGCGTTATTTATTTGGAATCTTTTTCATATTCGCTTTTCTTTGCTAAAGTATCGACTCTTTTCTGATGATGTGCTATCATGATACCTTGTTAACGTATTACCACTTTATCAGAGTAAAATATAGAGATAGTCGGACTAGGGGGAATCATCATGAAAAAATTTGCTTTGCTATCCTTGCTGGTAGGAGCCGTATTTTCATTGGTAGTCGGCTGCGGCAGTCAAAAAACAGGCGCTGACGCGAACAAGCTGATCATCGGGATCGACGACAAGTTCGCGCCAATGGGTTTTCGCGATGAAAAAAATGAGCTGGTCGGTTTCGATATCGATTACGCCCGGGCTGCTGGCGAAAAAATGGGCAAGCAGGTGGAGTTTCAGCCAATCGACTGGGGTTCCAAAGAATCCGAATTGAACAGCGGCCGCATCGATTTGATCTGGAACGGATATACCATTACGGATGAGCGAAAAGAAAAAGTGCTGTTCACCAAGCCGTATTTGCAGAACGCACAAGTCGTCGTAACGCTGGCGAACTCGGACATGAAAAAGCTGGCGGATCTGAACGGCAAAGTGGTAGGGCTGCAAAAGATGTCGTCGGCAGCTGACGCGCTGAATGCAAGCGAATGGAAAGATCAAATCAAAACGATCACCGAGTTTCCTGACAACGTGCTGGCTCTCAGTGACTTGAAAATCGGCCGCATCGATGCCGTCGTGATTGACCAGGTGGTAGCGGACTATTACATGACCAAGGATCAAGGAACCTTCAAGTTCCTGGAGGAATCGCTGTCTCCCGAAGAGTACGGCGTCGGAGTCAAAAAAGGCAACGAAGCACTGCTGAACGAGCTGCAAAAGGCGCTTGACGCCATGAATCAGGATGGATCTGCCGCGAAAATCTCGGAAAAATGGTTTGGTGAGAATCGCGTCTTGAAATAGGAAAGAAACGTGGCTTCGCCAGGCAGATGGGCGAAGCCACGCTTTTGTCGCGATGAACAAGAGCAAACGCCTACCTTTTTCAAAATAGGAGCATGCACTATGAGTCTAGAATATATCGTTTCGATTACAAAGCCGATGCTGGAAGGGGCGCAAATGACGGTCCTGCTGTTTTTGATCGCGATTGTGCTGTCTATTCCGCTCGGTTTTCTCCTGACGTTGTTGGCCAAAAGCAACGTCAGACCGCTGGCTTGGCTGGCACATACGTACATTTACGTCATGCGCGGGACGCCTTTGCTGTTGCAGTTGTTGTTCATCTGCTTTGGGCTGCCGCTTTTGCCCGGGATTGGCGAATATTTGGTAATGGATCGCTTTGTCGCTGCCTGCTTGGGTTTTGTCCTGAATTACGCGGCTTACTTTGCGGAAATTTTCCGCGGCGGGCTGCTGTCCATCGATCGCGGACAGTATGAAGCGGCGCAAGTTCTCGGCTTCAGCAAATGGCAGACGACAGTCAAAATCATTTTGCCGCAAATGTTTCGCGTGGCGCTTCCGGCTGTCTCCAACGAGTCGATTACGCTGGTAAAAGATACGGCTCTGCTCTACGCTGTCGCTGTACCTGAGCTGCTGCATTTTGCCCAAACTGCCGTAAACAGGGATTTTACGATCGTTCCCTTTTTCATCGCAGGCATCATCTATTTGTTGATGACGCTCCTGTTGACGCTGTTTTTTAAATGGCTGGAGAGAAGATTCAAATTCGAATAAAGGACTGGCGTGAAATGGCAATCATTCAAGTAACCAATCTGAAAAAATCGTTTGGCGAGCTGGCCGTCTTGAAGGATGTCTCGTTTGAGATCAACAAGAATGATGTTGTCGCTGTGATCGGCCCGTCCGGTTCTGGAAAAAGCACGATGCTGCGCAGTCTGGTCTATCTGGAGCAAGTGAACGGCGGGAGCATCCGTGTGACGGACGACTTTTTGGTGCAGGACGGCGTCTATAGCACCCAGCAGCAAATCAAGCGCATCACGGCGAAAATGGGGATGGTCTTCCAGCATTTCAATCTGTTTCCGCATCTGACTGTGCAAGAAAACTTGGAGATCGCCCCGAAGGTGGTCAAGGGAGAGGCAGACAGCGCCATTCGCGCACGCAGCGCGGAGCTGCTGGAGAAGGTTGGACTGGCGGACAAGGCGAAGGTGTACCCCGCCAAGCTGTCAGGCGGACAAAAGCAGCGTGTCGCCATCGCCAGGGCGCTGATGATGAATCCGGATATTTTGCTGTTCGACGAACCGACGTCAGCGCTCGATCCCGAGCTGACTGGCGAGGTACTTCAAGTCATCAAGCAGCTCGCTTCCGAGCATATGACGATGATGGTCGTCACGCACGAGATGGGGTTTGCCAGAGAAGTGGCGAATCGGATCATGTTTATGGACAACGGGGAAGTCGTAGAGTCGGGAACGCCGGAAGAGCTGTTCACGAATGCGCAATACGAGCGCACACGCGCCTTTTTGCAGCGTGCGCTAAAATAATAGCCTATGAAGATGATGACGCGCGCAAAGCCCTCTGGAATGTATCCGGAGGGCTTTTTACAGTCCAGTTATCGCGCTTCTACATAACCTGGTAGTGCAAATAACGATGACTGATGAAGGCATGAAAATGATCAGTGAACGAATCAGCACTACATTTCGCTTAGATGTAACCCTTTTTTGTAGCAGATATTTTATATGCAAAATTTTCCTTATATGATTTAATTATCCTTGTAAAGGAGGATGTATTATGAATAAAAGGAAAAATATAACTGCGTTGATGATTGCATTATCTATATCGTTGTGTTCTGTCGTCTCTGCATCGGGTCCGCTCACTGGAGCAAAAGCATTCTACTCTGGCGGGGGATTTAAGAATTTGTCAGTTACTCAAAATTTAAGATATATGATAGCCCCTAGCGCTAAAAGTTTGTTTTCAGAGGAGATCGATTGGGCGATTTCCGAATATTCCTCTATAGACGATGTTAATTTCGGCTTTGAAAAGGTGTCCTGGATCAGTGACCGTCCAGACTTGATGATTTTTAATTCAGATGACAATCCCCATCTAGGAGATCTGCCTGGGATTATGTTACCTTGCAACTACAATAGTAACGGTGCTTGCAAAGACACAAGCTATAACAGTCGGTGGGACGCATCGGTGGTGCTTTTATCCTATGAAAATATGAGAAAACATAAATTTGACAATACGAACCGAAAAAAGACAGTAGTACATGAATTTGGGCACGTATACGCATTGGAGCATCAGCCAGCGAATACTGACTCAGTTATGGTTAGCGGAAAAGGGACTCTTACTAGCCCCACAGATTTGGATGTCAGCAATCTACAATGGAAATATTAAGGGGTGTAAATCGAATATCATGAAAAAATGGATAATGACAGGATCGGTTGCTTTAGCCGCTGGGTTAGTACTATGGACATCGAATTATTTGACTGTCGATGCGAGAAAAAGCGAAAAAATCATTTCTTATCATGGGCAAGTTATGCCGTTCAGTAATTTGAGTGAGCTGGAAGAAGATGCACCGATAATCGTTCACGCCACGTTTACTGGAGAGCGAGAAACGATACCTTCTAACTTAGTCGAAGGCAAAGTATTTCGTTCAGATTCCGTTGTAGAAATTAAAAAGGTATTCGAAGGAGATCTCCAGAAAAACGACAATATTATCGTATACGAACCTGCTATCGTGGATGAAAACGGCGCCTATTTTACTATTAATGGGTATAGTCTTATGGTCGAAAACGAAACATACACCTTGTTTTTAAAACCGGTAAAAAATAAAAAAGGCTATGCAATTGCTGGTTTGTATCAAGGTAAATATAATAACAGAATCCATGAGAATGGAAAAAACATACGAAAAAACTTTGACTATAATGATTTGAGCGAAGTTGATTATTTTGGAGATCAGATTGAACATTATAACCAGTTAAAAGAACAGGTAGTCAAAAAATACAAGTTAGTTGAGTAATAACATTAGATCCGATTGGAGAACATCCATTCGGATTTTTAATACATCGCGGAAATACGTAACAAATTGGTAATGGATGCGTCTTGGAATTTAGATCAAGGTAATGGAGGGCGTGCAATGAATCTTGCGTTAATCCCCCTGACGATAATGCTTTTGTTGAATGACACGACACATCTTCCCAGTAATCTCATGTCCACGCAAAAACCCATGATCAATAGCGGTCAGCCGACTACGCAAAAATGCAAGATCATAGTCGATGAGTATGATGCCATTTTGATGTGGAACGACGTAAAGTATCTCCGCAATTACGAATCTGATACAAAAGGTTTGGAACGCGGCAAGAAAATAGGCGAAGTCTCTTTTAAGGTAAATGGAAACGTTTGTTTGGGCTATCGCATAAAAAATGGGGACGCAACCTGGGCCGAAATTGGAACGCCGATTTATCAAGTCAAAGGATATTTGGAGAAATTCCGGGTGTTCGTTGGGAATGTACTCTATGAAGCAAATGAAAATCCGGATGCGAAAAAAATAGAGGATTTTTTCGATATCTCAGGAAAAGTGAAGAAAGTCACCTTGGAATATACTGATAAAAACGATAAGGTGTATTCAGTTGATTTATCAGATGAGGATACTTTCCAATTTGCCGCCGAATTTTTATCACTGGACCATGTCCCATTCAAAAAAATTTACAAGAGTCTGCCACCCAGGTCCCAAGAATATATGGTAATCATCTATCTCCATGATGGCTCCAGTTCTCGCACTTTGTACTGGTCCAAAGAAAATGCGTTCATACATGGTTACGGAAATGACAAGATCAAAAAAATCATTGTGGACTATGTGGATCAATTAACGAAAAAAGCACAAAGTCATAAATGAACAGATCAGATATTGCGCTCCGTTAAAGAACGGTGAGTTGCAAGCAGCACTCTGGACATCCTCTCTCTGCGTTGTTCTTTCGGAACTATCATCTGGTTGTAGAGCACAGAGAAATTTTGCAAATGAATCTGTAGGCTATGCAAACCGCTGTACAAAATAGTCTATAGATGACGCGCGCAAAGCCCTCTGGAATGTATCCGGAGGGCTTTTTACAGTCCAGTTATCGCGCTTCTACATAACCTGGTAGTGCAAATAACGATGACTGATGAAGGCATGAAAATGATCAGTGAACGAATCAGCATTCAGGAAGGCATTATAGGCATACGGGGAGACCTTGCAGTAGACAAATTCGCGGCCATCGTGAAACTGGATGTAGAGGTGATTGGCTTCCAGATCGTAGCGGGCTGCTTTGATCAAGTCAGAATCCAGCTGCTTGTACTTGGGCTCTTCTTCGGTCTTTGTTTGTCGGGAAAACATTTGGCGAAAAAATGATTTCACTGCGGTGCAAACTCCTTTTGCTTTTGCTTCTCTTGCTTCACATGCTTCTCATGTTGCATCTATGGCTTCTATTCCTTAGAGGCTTTTATTTTACTCAAAAACTTGTATTCGGCATATAGAAATAGCACACCGATAATAAAATGAGCCAAGAGAACCGTGTTAAGAGCGATGTTTGGAAGGGTAGCAAGCATGTTAATTCCTCCAGTTTGAGAGAATGAAGTCACAAAATGAACGTTGATCTGCAAGCAGTGCTCAGGACATCTTCCCTCCGCCCTGTTCTTTGGACCTATCATCTGGTTGTAGAGCAAGGAGGAATTTTCTGAATAAATCTGTCGACCTATGAAAAGTGTTGTCGAAAATAGTCTATATTACCTATTTTATTTTTGTCAATAATTACATAGAATCAAAAATATTTTGTTTGGATTTGCCTTTTTTAAGTACCTTGTATTGCGATGTATATTGTGCTACTCTCTATTCATGCTCGCGAAGGAGTTGTTACTGTGAACAAGGAGTTGTTAAAAGGGAGCATCGATCTGTTGCTGCTCTCGCTGATTGCCCAGAAGGATCAGTATGGCTACGAGTTGGCCAAAAAAATCCGGGAGAAAAGTGACGAGATGTACGAGATTGGCGAAGGGACGCTTTATCCGGCCTTGAAGCGGCTGGAGACGCAAAAAGCGGTGGAGTCGTACTGGGGAGAATCCAAGGAAGGCGGCCGCCGCAAGTATTACCGGATCACCGGGGAAGGGCAGAAGCTGCTTGCTGCCAAAATGAAAGATTGGCAGAGTCTGACGAGACTGGTTGCACTCTGCAACGAGGGAAGTGAGTAAAAACGTGAAACTGGAAGAATACGTCGACCAGGTCGTTCGGGATTTGCCGTGCTCGCGCAAAGAAAAGCAAGATATGAAAGACGAGCTGTTGGACCATCTGACGAGCATGCAGCAGGAGCTGATCGAAGAGGCGGGACATACGGAGCGGGACGCTGCTTCCTTGACGATCCAGCGCTTCGGGCCTGTGGACATCCTGAAAAGGCAGCTTGCGATGTCTATGCCGCTCATCGACAAGTACGTGAGGAAGTGGGTTCTTGGCTTGTTTGGACTGTATGTGGCGGTGAGCTGCTATTTGCTGCTGCTCTCCCCGGACAGATGGCACCGCAGGGCGTTTACACTGGACTGGAAAGCGCGGATGCTGCAATACGGTGCGGCTGAATATACGCATATTTTTCAGAACACGCTGCCAATGCGGACGCTTTTTGATTATGTGCTCCACTTTGAACATTACAGCGTGTATACGATCGCTTACAATCTGCTGGGGAACATCGCGCTGTTTGTGCCGCTCGGATTGCTGTTGCCGCTGTTGTTTTTATCGTTCCAAAGCATTCATCGCGTGTTTTTTACCGCTTTGTTTGCCAGCTTGGGCGTCGAGTTTTTGCAGTTTTTGCTTGCTTTGGGCAGCTTTGATGTGGACGATCTGCTGCTGAATGTGCTTGGCGGGCTGTGCGGCTACGGATTGTTTCGCGCAGGCGCGGCTTTTGTGTACAAACAACGGGGCAAAGCTGGGACGGACAAGCCGTTTTCCACATTTTCCTGATGAAAAAGCAGGTGCGTCAGCGCAGGAAATAGCAGGAGGAAAGGTCGTTCTTTTTCTCCACGCTTCCTGCGGCCATAAACATCGTAATACGATGTATGTAGTCATTCGATAATGGAGGGAACCATGAAAAGACATATTCCGCGACTAATCGTTCTCGCCTTGCTGCTGCAAATGGCAAGCGGGTGTGAGAGTACCGCGCAAGTTCAGCAAACATTCGAGCAGACAGGCGCTGCAACAGCGGGGCAAGCCGGAGGACAAAAACAGCTTGCCAAGCAGCCGGAGCAAGCGCTGCCGTTTTCTTTTGAGGTGAAGCCGGAGACGTTTGAGCTTTTTGTCGAAAGCGGCGGTAGCCGGGAGCGGGCGTCAGAGCCTTTGCCAGCGCGCCGGGTCGAGAATTTGCACAAGAGTGAACAGGAAGTGAGCTGGAACTACCCGGACGACAAGCTGCAAGTCAAGATCGCGAAAGAGGCAGACCATCTGCAAATTTCCTTGACTTCGACGGGAGCGGAGAGCTTTTCCTGGCCGCAAGTAAAGGCTCAGAGCTATATGCTGCCGCTCGGGGAAGGCAAATGGATTCCGGCGGCAGACAAAGCCTGGCAGTCGTTTTTGCGGGAGGAGAGCCTGGCGTTTAGCGAGTCGTTTTCCATGCGCTTTTTCGCCTTGAACCAGGAAAAGTTCGCCATCTTTTACATGGTGGACAACATGTTCAACAACACGCTCGATTTTGCCGCCGACCCGGCTATCTCGATGCAGTTCACGCATGAGTTTCCTTCGATAAATCCTGACAAGTCGTACAGCTTTCGCCTGTACGTGACCGAAAATGACCCGGTGCAGATTGCCGGACTGTACAAGCAAATCATCCAAAATCAGGGCGAGTTCACGACTCTCGCACAAAAGGCGGCCGCCAATCCGAACGTGGAAAAGCTGTACGGAGCACCGCATTTCTACATATGGAACAAAACGTTTTTGGCGGAGGACGACGTCAAGTGGGCGATGCTCGCTAAAAAGCTGGGCAAAGACTTCACGAACTGGCTCGTCAAGCTTTTGGCCGACAACAAGGAGGACGGGCAGGAGAGCATTGCGCAACTGAAAGAGATCATGAAGCAAGATTACGTCGCTGCCTATCAAAGGAAGGCGATTTTGAACGGCTTCAACTACGCGCTGCGCTCCCGCGACTTTTACAATCCGCAGCTGTTTGCAGGTATCGCGGACAGCAAGGCAAAAGCGCTGATCGCAAAAGGCGTGGAGCAACTCGATGAAGTCGAGTTGTACGAACTGAACAAGCGATTGCTGAAAAGCGTCTTGCAGGATGCCGTTCCCGCTGTGGAGCAATGGGGGGATACCGATTCCCTCAAGCTGTTGCAAAAAATGCAACAGGCAGGCATTGCGCGCGCCTGGATCGGTCTGCCAGACTGGACGGCTGCCTACATGAAGCCTGCGTTCATCGGGCAAGCGAACGATGCCGGCTATTTGATCGCGACCTACGATTCCTACCATTCGATTCATAAAGAAGAGAATCCGGATTGGAACACAGCGATTTTCGCGGACAAAAGCTTGTATGAGAAGGCGACGATTGCGAAGAAAAACGGGGAGAAAAAAGGCGGGTTTTTGCAGCGGGGCAGATTGTTGAATCCGACTTTGTCGTTGCCCAGCGTGAAGCAGAGAATGAGTGAGATCATGGGGACTGGCGTGCGGTTTAACTCGTGGTTTATCGACGTGGACGCCGCCGGGGAGTTCCACGACGATTATTCCAAGGAGCATACGACTACACAGCAGCAGGATATGCAGGCGAAGCTTGCGCGGATGAACTACATCCGCGACGAATGGGACATGGTGATCGGATCGGAGACGGGCAATGACTTTGCCAGCGGCAGCATCGCTTACGCCCACGGGATTGAGACTCCGGTCATTCGCTGGTCAGACCCGGATATGCGCCAAAACAAGACCAGTCCGTACTATGTAGGCGGCTACTGGTCGCCAGCGGGCGAAATTCCCGAGCGCTATGCCAAACAGGTTCCGCTCAAGGACGAATACCGGCATGTCTACCTTGATCCTGCGTACTCGCTGCCTTTGTTCAAACTCGTGTACAACGAGTCGGTCATTACCAGCCATCATTGGGAATGGGGCAGCTTGAAAATCAAAGGCGAGGTCGGCACACGCATGCTTGGCGAGCTTTTGTACAACGTGCCGCCGCTCTACCATCTGGACAACCGCGTCTGGGAGTCCAACAAAGAGACGATCATGCGGCATTTGCAAGTCTGGACGCCGTTCCATCAAAAAGCCGTGCAACGCCCGATGACTGATTTTGCCGTATTGACCAAGGACAGGTTGGTGCAAAAGGCCGTCTACGGACAAGACTTGCAAGTCATCGTCAACTATTCCAGCAAGGATTTTACGTATGAGAACAAGCTGGTCAAGGCGAAATCTGCGCTGATCATCGATGGTTCCATTACCCGGACTTTTCAGGCGGGAGTGGAATAGGAAGACGAGATGAAAGCAGGCGAAAAGGCTGTCCGTCCGTGTACGGCGGCCTTTTTCGCGCTGGACGGCACAGGCTGTCGTCTGTCTTCAGGACAGCGGCCCGAATTTTTTCTTTTTCAAATCCGCCAGAAGACGGTCCGTGAAGCCTTTTGCCAGGCGGGAAAAATGCCGTTCCGAGGATCGGACCCAGCTTAGGTGAACGGGTTGCTGCTCGGGAATGTCGAGATCGAGAGTGCGCATGTCCAGCGTTTGCAAATGCGGGTCGTGCATGAAGGAATAGTCCAGTCCGATCGTGACGGCGAGATTTTCCCGCACGGCATTGCGGATGGCATCCGTGTTGTTTGTCGTGAACAAAATATCGACAGGGCCGTATTTGGCGGCAAAGTCTGCGACAAACCATTTGACGTAGTCGTCGTTGTAGAGCACGAAAGCATGCCGCCGCAGCTCTTCGGGGCTGACAGACTCCTGGAAGGCGAGCGGCGAGCTTTTGCTGATGCCTACGACCATTTTGCCTTCCAGCACAGGCTCGAAGCTCAGCCTTTGCCCGGCGCTTTTTTTCAGCAAACCTTCGTACATAATAATCAGGCCGATATCGAGCTTGTCCTGCCCGATGTCCTCCAAAATTTCCTGCGAACCTTTTTCGGCGATCTCGATGCGGATTTGCGGGTAGTCCTTTTTAAAGCTGGACACGGCGTTCACCAACAAGTCCATCGGGCCGGGAATGGTCGCCAATCTCAGTTCGCCGCTGAGCGTATTGGCACTGCTTTGCGCTTCCTCCTGAATTTCCTCGATCTTGCTCAGCACCTCGAAAGCTTTTTTGATAATGACTCGACCTTCGGATGTAGGAACAGCTCCGAGACGGGAACGAGTGAACAGGGCGATGCCCAGCTCCGCTTCCAGACTGGAGAGGGATTGGCTGATGGCGGACAGCGTGACGTGCTTGTTTTGCGCGGCTTTGGTCAAAGAGCCTGCCTTGGCGATTTCCACGATGTATTCAAGCTGTTCCAGGTGCATGGGATTCCTCCATCCTTTAGCTATACTTAATCTGCACTAAGTATGTTTGCATATGATTGAATATAAAGCAGGTCTATAATAGAAGCAAGGCAAGCCAATATGGTGCTTTTCCTCGCTTCTGACGAGTCTGCCCACGTAACCGGGGCGGGATTCGTCAGCGATGGCGGAGGAACAGCGCGTTCATCTCCTGTGCGTTAGCATCCATTTGAAAACGGAGGGAAACAATCATGAAACTGGCAAATAAAGTGGCAATCGTGACAGGCGGAGCAAGCGGGATCGGGGAAACGACGGTGCGTCTTTTCGCGCAGGAAGGGGCAAAGGTCGTCATTGCCGACTTTTCCCCGCGTGGCGACGAGCTGGCGAAAGAGTTGAATGAAGCTGGCTTCGAAGCGTTGTTTGTGAAGACAGATGTGACGAAAGAAGCGGAAGTGAAGCACATGGTGGACGCTACCGTGGAGCGGTTCGGCCAGGTAGACATTTTGTTCGCCAACGCCGGGATCGCCAAGGACGCTCCTGCGCATCTGCTCAGCACCGACGATTGGCAAAGAACGATCGACATCAATCTGACGGGTGTGTTTCTGTGCGATAAATACGTCATCGAGCAAATGCTGGCGCAAGGAACGGGCGGAGCGATTGTCAACTGCGGCTCGATTCACAGCCATGCCGGAAAAGCGGGAGTTACTGCCTACTCTTCGGCAAAAGGCGGCGTGAAGCTGCTCAGCCAGACGTTGGGCATTACGTATGCGAAACAAGGCATCCGCGTGAATGCCGTGTGCCCAGGCTATATCGATACGCCGCTCATTGCCGGACGCAATGAAGCAATGAACGAGCATCTCGTTTCCTTGCATCCGATGGGACGGCTCGGCAAGCCGGAGGAAGTCGCGAAGGCAGTCTTGTTCCTCGCCAGTGACGATGCATCTTTTGTGACAGGGACAAGCCTTTTGGTAGACGGCGGATACACCGCGCAATAAAAGCAGAGCGAATAAAAGGGGAAAATTCGAGTCTTCCGTGTGGCAGTTGTCATGCGGGAGACTTTTTTTGTGGAACCTATCAACCATCGTCCAATCAGGCGAGTTTTGCCGAACATACTGTATAAGTAGTCCAAAAGCACAAGGGCAGGAGGGAGAGGAGTGCCGACATATGTGGGAAATGTACAGATTACCAACAATTCGGGTACTGTCAATTTTGGCGATACGGCGAACAACTCTCCTAAAAGCGTCAGCAAATCCTTTTCCGGTTCAGGCGGCGGAAACAGCGGGAATGTTGTGAATGTCATCAACAAGCAAAGCGAGACGAATACATGGGGCGTGGGGGAGAGTCGGGGGAGTTTGCGGCTCAAGAGACGGAATAGACGGACGAGACAGGCGGGACGGGTTAGACCGACAAGACGGGCCAGGCGGGCGAAACGGCGGAAACGGAGCTAACGTTTTTGCAGGTTGCCTGCGGCTTTAAACCGGACAAGCTGCAAAACGTCAGTCTGGTGACGGAAGTTTGCAAAACTGTCGCTTCTGACGCATGCGTGGATGTTGATCTTTAAGCAATACATGGTAAAATGAAGCAAACTTGTCGCCAACATATTCAGATCCTTTGAAAGAGGGTCATTTTTTTTGAGAATCTAGGAATTTGTCAGTGCGAAAGTTACTCCTTTTGTTTTTGCTTTGACGGCAAACAAAATTTGGTAAAATTATCGGCGTCGTGCACGGTGCATGAGCGCAAGCAGGTGATAGGATGAGAAGCAAATTGATGGAAGCCTTGACCCCACAAGAATGGGAAGAATTGCTACAGGAAAAGGACGGGGAATTGAAAGTGGTCTTGCGAGAGCTTGCTGACGTAAAGTATGCACTAGATCAGTCGACGATCCTGGCGATCACAGACCATCGCGGGATTATTCTCCGGGCAAACGAGCAATTTTGCCGGATATCCAAATACAGTCGCAGTGAGCTGATCGGGCAAGATCATCGCCTGCTCAACTCCGGGCACCATCCCAAGTCATTTTTCAAGCAAATGTGGAAGTGCATTGGCTCGGGGCAAGTGTGGCGGGGAGAAATATGCAATCGGGCGAAAGACGGCAGTCTGTATTGGGTTGATACTACCATTGTGCCTTTTGTGGATACAAAGGGGAAAATCTATCAATACGTTTCCATTCGCAACGACATCACGGCGCGCAAACATATGGAAGAGGAAGTCAGAAAAAGCGAGGAATTGTACCGACTCATCGCTGAAAATACATCCGACATCATCAGTATCGTCAATGCCGAAGGAGATTTTTTGTACTTGTCTCCGGCTCACAAGGCCGTTTTTGACCACGATGTTCCGGACGAGCGTTTTCACAATCTGTTCGAGTGGATTGTCGAGGATGACCGGGATATTATGGCTTTTGCGATTCAACATACGTATTCCACGCGAAAAGAGTACACGGTGGAATGCCGCATTCAGACGAGCAGAAAAGAAACGATCTGGACCGAAAGCAAGATCAATCCGATTGTGGACGAGCTGGGCAATGTGAGCAAGCTGCTGTTTGTCACTCGAGATATTACAGACCGCAAACAGTCGGAGGAACTGATTCATCATCTGGCCTATCACGATGCCTTGACCGATCTCCCGAACAGGCGCATGTACACCCAGCACCTGAGCAGGGAAATTATGCAAGCCAAACGTTTTCAGTCCAATCTGGCCGTCTTGTTCCTCGATCTGGACCGCTTCAAGGACGTCAACGATTCATTCGGTCACGATGTAGGGGATTTGTTGCTGGTGGAAGCAGCCAATCGCCTGAAGGCGTGTCTGCGGCCCACCGATGTGGTCGCGAGGCTGGGCGGAGATGAATTTACCGTATTGCTCAGCCAATTGGCGGATCGCGAAGAAGCGGCCGCGCTGGCCAATCAGATCATGGAAGCTTTGCAACGA
The DNA here is from genome assembly GCF_003521185.1 of Brevibacillus sp. Taxonomy (NCBI): domain Bacteria; kingdom Bacillati; phylum Bacillota; class Bacilli; order Caryophanales; family Paenibacillaceae; genus Brevibacillus; species Brevibacillus sp. Next base: position 23,652 of record NZ_DOTK01000033.1, on the reverse strand, counting down.
CCGTTTATCCTTCAAGACCACTCGTTCAACGTGTCGTGCAGCATCGGCATTGCGCTGTACCCGCAGGATGGAGATAACGCCGACGATTTGCTCAAACGGGCGGACACCGCACTGTACACCGTCAAATCGCGCGGGAAAAACGGATACGACTTTTTCGATCCGACGATGGAAGCCAAGTCGCTGGAGCGCATCCTGATGGAAAACGAGCTGCGCAAAGCGATCGAGCAAGAGCAGTTCCAAATTTACTACCAACCGAAAATAGACATCGCGACAGATACGCTGACGGGGATGGAAGCGCTCGTGCGCTGGGTTCATCCGGAGCTTGGGGTCATACCGCCGAATCGGTTTATCCCGATTGCCGAAGAGACGGGGATGATTATTGCTCTCGGGGAATGGATTTTGCGGCAAGCATGTCGCCAAAACAAAATTTGGCACGATCAAGGCTACTTGCTGAAAGTGTCGGTGAATTTGTCGGCGAGGCAAATTTATCAAAAAGACCTTGTCGAGATGATCAAGCAGATTTTAGCGGAGACAGAGCTGGCTGCGGAGTGGCTGGAGCTGGAAATTACAGAAAGCATCTTTGTGAAGATGGAGGAAGCTACGGCCGTTTTGCAGCAAATTCGCGATATCGGCATCCACATTTCCATCGATGACTTCGGGACAGGCTACAGCTCGTTTAGCTATATTAAAAGCTTGCCGGTGGACACGATCAAAATCGATGCCTCGTTCATCCGCGATATTCACCATAACCAGGAAAGCCAAGCGATCGTAAAAGCCATCGTGACCATAGCGCAAAGCTTGAACATGAACGTAATTGCCGAAGGCATCGAACTGAACGACCAGGCGGCCGCCCTGCAGCAAAACGGCTGTGATCACGGCCAAGGCTACTTGTTCAGCCGACCGTTGGCAACCGATGATTTCGAGCGTTATTTGCGCAAAGATCAAGTGTCGTGATGGTAGTTTGAAGAATACGAGATGAAGCAAAATCAAGGGAAGTCCGACGATTTAACGAATCGGGCTTCTCTTTTTTCTTTTTTGCCAAACGGCTGTTCAACCTGCTTCGGGAGTGCTTTATGCAAGGGAGTAATGGTGATAAGTAAAGTAAGAATGTTCATATTGAGTCTCAAAAATGGTAATATTTTACTTGTAAAAGAGGAAGAGTGATTCTCGGGTTAGGTAAGTTTTTTCTAAAGACTTTTACTTTAAGAAATAGGAGAGATTGAATGAACAGAGTAAATATCGCTTCCAAAAGCTTGCTTGTTATTGCTTGCCTTGTTTTGGGTGTAACAGGTTGTGCTTCTAATAACACAATTGCCGATAATCAAGGCGTGGAAAAAAAGGAGTTTACTGCTAGTGCCAATGTCAACACGACTGCACAAGAAAGCACGAAAGATATATTGACACAAGCAAACGCTGAGGTGCTTGTTTCTCTCCTGGAAGACTACGCTCCTTCTGAGTTGGATGACAGTGTATTAGCCTCAAAAGAACCAGTTTATATTTGGGACTGGTTTAGGAAACTGCAAGTCTGGACAGACGATTTGACTCGTCTAGCAAATGGAAAGCCGAAAGCAGAAGGCGCTGTAAAAGATGTTATTTCTTCAAGACTAAATAAATATTTTACACCAGAAGCATCTGAAAAAATATTTGACTCCTTCTTTAGAGCGGCTACTGATGGTTCGTATGAGACCTTTGAAAGAGAGCGCTTTGAAAAAGGCCTGGAAGCGATTGACGAAAATTTAAAAGTGGACATTCAGAAAAACGATCAGGACATAAACGTTACATTTACCGGAATTGAGTATGATTATTTCAACCCAGGTGCTAAGCAAAAGTATGATGTCAATGTACAATTTAAACTGGTAAAAGACGGAACCAAGTATTTGATTGACGATATTAAACATGATTAAGTTTTTAGTAAACGGACAGGATTCTCTTGCTGTAATGAGCGTGACAGTATTCGCAGACGACAAAAAACGGAAATAGCTGACGTCAGGTGGATACCGACGTCAGCTTGTCGTTTGGCGTTTTCATTGTCTGTAAAATGAAAGATTTACCTTTCTTGCTCGCCCTGTCTTACACCCGCTGCTCGCGGTAAATGCCTTGCTCGTAAATGTACGCGAGGCACGCATCTGGCAGCAGGAAGCTCGGGTCGCCGCCTTTGCGGATTTCATCGCGGATGTAAGTCGAGCTGATGCCCATGTTGATGCCTTTGCTCATGATCAGAAAATGCTCGTCGTGGTTGCGCAGAAGCGCGTCTTCGGCAATCAGGTCGGCGGTCGGGTACCCTTCCCGCGACATGACGATGAACTGAAACTGCGAGACCAGCTTTTCGGCATTGCCCCAGTTCGACAGTCCTACCAGCAGGTCCGAGCCCATGATGAAAAACAGCTCGTCGTTCGGATATTTCTTTTGCAGATGGACCATCGTGTCGTACGTGTATGTTTCGCCAGGCAGGGCATCCATCTCCACCGTGGAAATTTCAAACAGCGGCTGCCCGAATTGGTTCGTCTTATGCTCGCAGGTGGCCAGCGCCAACTTCAACATGTGCAGGCGATGGACATCCTCCGTCTGCATTTTTTTGTCATGGCGTTTGGAGGAGCAAGGGACAAAAATGACTTTGTCCAGACGTCTTCTGTGCGCGACAGTAGCTGCCGTAAACAGATGGCTGTAAGTAATCGGATCAAAGCTGCTTCCGTATATGCCGATTCGCATGATCGTAACCTCCCGTGTGCATCTGGGTGTCCATGCCTGCCAGATGTTATTTTTTCACAACGGCCATGCCCAGTTGATGTTGAAAATGTCCCAAAGCCCACTCGTGTCCTACCGGATTGAAGCTGGCGACGGCGTCCTCGTGAATGACGACGCGAAAACCGTGGTAGAAACCTTCGATTGCCGTGTGCAAGACACAAATGTCGGTGCAGACGCCAACCAGATGAATTTCGCTAATGCCCCGCGCCCGCAGCTGCAAGGCCAGATCAGTGCCCTGGAAGGCGCTGTAGCGCGTTTTGTCCATCCAGTAGATGGTGTCCTCAAATTCCTCGTAGATGCCTTGGATGCTCCCGTACAAGTTCCTGCCGGACGTGCCGATGATGTTGTGCGGCGGATACAGCCCGGTTTCCGGATGGTACGGGTCCTGCTCCTTGTGAGCGTCCACCGCCATCACGACAAAATCACCTTCTGCGAGAAAATCGCGGATCAATTCGCCGATGCGTCCTTCAATAGCTTGCCCTGGTTCTTTGCAGGTCAGGGCACCGTCTAGCGCGACAAAGTCGTTGGTATAGTCGATCACAATCAAGGATTTCATGGCAAAAACCTCCTGAAGTGAATGTGGGTAAGCCTGTCAGTAAATCATGGCAGTCGGGATGAAGTCGGAAAAGCGGTACAGCTTGGCGGGAGAGTTGGAATACTCGGTCGAGTAAACAGGCTGGCCCGAATCATCTACTGCTGCTTCCAGAATGCCTTGCCTTCTCGTAGTGGCGAGCAGGCGGCGTTCAAAATTGCCCCGATCGTTCACTTTGAAGCTGGGCACGACTGTTTCGATGACCTGCAACAGCTCGCTCAGCGTAAACCGCTCAGGCAGGAACGCTTTGGCGATGTTCGTTTGCAGCATTTTTTCCCGCACGCGCTGCAAAGCGTCCGTCAAAATCTCGCGGTGATCGAATGCCAGGTTGAGAGCGAAAGCTTCTTCGATGGGAAATAATTGCGCATCGGAAGCGTCGTCGGCAGCCTGCGCATGTTTGAGCAAATCTTCGTGAACGAGGGAAACGTACGCGACGCTCGGAATCCAGCCGCGCGGGTCGCGACCTGGCTTGTAGTATGTTTTCAACTGCTCAATGTGGACGTCGCGGTCGATGTTCGTCTCTTCCTTCAACTCGCGGTAGGCGCATTCATCCAGCGTCTCGCTTTCCTTGGAAAAGCCGCCGGGCAAAGCCCACTGCTCCCCGTAGGTGTCGCTTTTGCGCTTGATCAAAAGAACAGCCAGCTGCTTGTGCGGCAACGATTTGGTTTTGGTTGCACGCGGAACGGACAGGATGGTAAAGAGACAAATATCGGTCGGAAGCCCGTCTGGCGAGCGATGCTTCTTGGTGCGAAAAAAGAGGCGTTTGGCTGACAGGCGATGCATGCTCACGATCGCATCCTTTCTGTAATGTGCTGGTCGATCCTGTTATGTTTATATTATAATGCCTTTTTAACAATGTCAATATGACAATATAATATTTTTCCAATAACTGACGCTGGAACGAACGAACGCAAAAAACGCCTGAGCTGCTCATGCTCAGGCGCTTCGTTTATGAAAAAGGCGAGACGGTTTCCAACGGGGCGGTAATCGGTTTGAGTCGCTGTTGAAGCGACGGAGCGGACTGGCACGGCTGGCTGGACTGAACAGCTTCTTCCCAGAAAAATAGCTGGCTGTTCAGAGGCGAGAGGTTTTTTGGCTGCACGCGCACATACGTGCCGTCTGGCATGAGCACGTTGGCCTTGGCGTCATCCTGCAACATCGTAGCCAGGACGTGCATGATCCGCTCCTTCAGATCACGCTGCACCACGGGAAACAAAATCTCGACGCGGGCGATCATATTGCGAGTCATCCAGTCCGCGCTGGACAAGTACACTTTTGGATCGCCGCCATTGCAAAAGGCGTAAATGCGACTATGCTCCAAATATCTGCCGACGATGCTCGTGACCCGGATGTTTTCGCTGACGCCGGGAATGCCTGGACGCAGGCAGCAAATGCCGCGGACGATCAGATTGATTTTCACCCCGGCGCACGAGGCGCGGTACAGCGCTTCGATGATTTCCTTGTCGGTCAAAGCATTCATCTTGGCGGTGATGTAAGCAGGCTTGTCCGCCAGGCAATTTTGAATTTCGCCTTCGATCAGATCGAGGAACGCTTCGCGCAATCCGACGGGAGCAGTGGCGATTTCCTCCCATTTTGGCGGGTGGGAATAGCCGGACAGATGGTTGAAAAAGTGGGTGGCATCTGCCCCGACCTGTTCACGCGAAGTAAACATGCCCATGTCTGTGTACACGCCTGCGGTTTTGTCGTTGTAATTGCCCGTGCCAAGGTGCACATATCGGCGCAGGCCATCGCCCTCGGAGCGGACGACCAGCGTGATTTTGCTGTGAGTCTTTAGCCCTGCCAATCCGTAGATGACGTGGCATCCGGCGTTCTCCAGTTTTTTGGCCCAGACGATGTTGTTTTCCTCGTCGAAACGCGCTTTCAGCTCCAGCAGGACAGTGACTTGCTTGCCGTTGTCCGCAGCTTGGAGGAGAGCATTGACGATCGGGGAATCGCCGCTGACCCGGTACAGCGTCTGCTTGATTGCGAGCACCTTGGGGTCGTTCGCTGCCTGTTGGACGAACCGGATGACCGGCTCAAAAGATTCGTAAGGATGGTGCAGCAGCACGTCCCTTTTTTGGATGACCGCAAATAAATCCTCGTCCTGCTTCGCCAAATCAAGCGGCTGCTGCGGATCGAGCGGTTCAAAGCGCAAATGGTCGTAGCCTGCCAGCGCATGGAAGCGGAAGAAAAACGCAGGATCGAGCGGACCATCGAGGCAGTACACTTCTTTGTCAGTGAGATCGAGCCAGTCTTGCAGAGTGGCTTGCAAGTATGCGCTCATGGACGAAGAGACGGCCAGGCAGGAAGGCTCGCCCATCTTGCGTTTTTTCAGCGTTTGCTCGATCGCTTCCAGCAAGTCATCGGCTTCGTCCTCGTCAAAAGTCAAGTCGGCGTTGCGTGTAATGCGAAACGGACTGACCTCGACGATGTTGTAACCGTGGAACAGGCTGTCCATATGCTCCGCGATGACGTCTTCCAACAAGATAAAATGATCCTCGCCATCGAGGGAAGGCAGCTCCAGAAAACGCGGCAAGACAGACGGCACCTGCACAACAGCAAACAGCGGGCCTTCGCTTTCTTCCTCCGTGTCTTCCAGCAAGACAGCCAGATTCAAACTTTTGTTCAACAGCATGGGAAACGGATGGCTGGCGTCTACGGCCATCGGAGTCAGCACCGGATACAGGTGATGATGGAAAAAGGCGCGCACGAATACGGCTTGCTCTTCGCTCAGCTGATTTGCCTGCAAAAAGCGGATTCCCGCCTTGTTCAGCTCCGGCGTAATCTGGTGCTTGAGGATCGAGTACATCCGTTCCATCACCAGATGAGTGCGATCCCACACAGCGAACAGCTGCTCGTTTGCCGTCATCCCGGATTTGTTGTCCGGCTTGGTGAAGCCGGCTTTGACCTGGTCCTTTAGACCTGCCACCCTGACCATGAAAAATTCGTCAAAATTGCTGCTGGCAATCGCGATGAACTTGAGCCGCTCCAAAAGCGGATTGTCTGGATTGGAAGCTTCAAAAAGCACGCGCTCGTTGAAAGCGATCCAGCTTAATTCCCGGTTGATATAATAATCTGGAATACTAAAATCCTTCATCATGAACCAACCTTTTTCGCATAGTAAAAGATAGATCATAACTGGCAAGGAATAGTATAGCAGTCTACTGTTAAGCGATTGTTAAGTTTTGTCGGGGCTACGCGTCCACGACGACTTTCAGCGGGATTTTCCAAGCTTTCGAGAGCTTGGACAGCGGCTCATCGAGCAAGGAATACTCGAGCAAATCCGGCTGTTTTCCCGTGCAGGACAAAACGAACTCGCCGCCAGTTGAAGCAAGGCGGACGGCGCTGATCGCTTGGGTCATCGAGCGATCCAGCACTCTGGAAAAAAGCAGCAAATGGCCCAGCTTCTCTACGAGACTTTTGTCCTGCTTGCCGAGCAAATCCGGGTGACGGGCAATCTGGCTCTGCGCCAGCTTGTTTGTTTTATAGGACGCAATCATGGCGAGCAGCAGCCGTTCCCGATGGGTATAGCCTGCCATCAGCACGTTGGACAGCAGGTAAAAAGTATGCTCGGAAGCTTCGTAGACGTTGATCGTGCGTCCGGTGTCATGCAGGAGGGCGGCGTTTTCCAAAAGCTGTCGCTCGAACCCGCTGAACGAATGGAGCGCATGCTGTTGCAACTGGTCAAACAGCGACAAGGCCAGGTCGCGCACATGGCGCGAATGCGGCTGGTCAACCTGGTAGCGGTTCATGAACTGCAAGGCGCTGCGCTCCCGGACGATGGCGGTCGAGGCAGGCGGCTGTTCACCCCAGACGGTTTCGTACAACACCCCGTCACGCAGCCCTTTGTTGCTTACGAGCAGGCAATCACTTTGCGCGTAGTGAAGCAAGCTTTCAAAAGCCGCCATGCCCGCGAGAATGACATCGGCGCGGTCTTTGGATACGCCAGGGATTTGTCGGCGTTCTTCCAGCGGCAGCCTGCGCAGGGCGTTCAAAATGTTCGTTACCGCATCTGCCTGGATAGGGTAATGGTGCAGGCTGTCCATGCTGTAGTGAACCTGGCGCTGGTGAATTTTGCCCAGATTGCGCGCTGTGCCGCCGATGGCGATGACGGGACATTGGCGGTTGGCAAGCCAGGGACAAGTGGCAAGCGAATCGGCCAAAAAGGTGCGCAGCTGCGCAAATTCTTCCTCACTCGGAACCTCTTCGCGGAAAAATTGACTGGTCAATGTCACGATGCCGAATGGAAAGCTGTGGCTTTCGATCAGCTGGCGGTCGCGGAAGTAAGTAACCTCTGTGCTGCCGCCGCCGATGTCGATGGTGATTCCTTCGTCCACAGGCATGCTGTTCAAGACGGCGAGATAGCCGTATCGCGCCTCTTCCTTGCCGCTTAATACACGCATGGAAATGCCGCTTTCCCGCTCGATTGCCGCTGTCAGCTCCCGGCCGTTTTCCGCCTGGCGAACTGCTGCGGTGGCAACTCCGATGGCTTGGGTGACTTTTCGCGCGTCCAGCAGTTTCTTGAACTGGCGCATCGTTGTCAACGTTTTGGCAACGCCTTCCTCGTCCAGTCTGCCCGCACGCAGGTGGTTGCTCAATCGCAAGCTGTATTTGATATTGTCTATCTCTGCTACCATTCCCGAATCGTCTTGCTCGTAAATGACCAATCTGGCTGTATTGGAGCCGAGATCGATGACGCCGATGCTTTTTTTCATGTGATTCCCCACTTACAATAGGCTTGGATTCTCGCCAAAATTTTCATGTTTGTTCTCATTATGCCATAGAAATCGGACTTTCCACCCATGAAGTTGTCAGTTGACAATAACGAAAAACCTTTTTATAATCTGAGACATTCAAGCAAACAACGATACGCACACAAATACATGGCTGTGAAAAGGAAAGTAAAAAAGGGATTTGACGACCAGAGAGCTGCCTGATTGCTGGGAGGGCGGCCGCGAACTCTTTTTGAAAGCCACCTTGGAGCCCTGCTTTTGAACGGTTCAGTAGAAAGCAGCGTTTTCCCCGCGTTACGGGGCGCATGTCTTTTTGACAAGACTGCACGAGTTTGCCTTTTGCGAGAGAGGCAAAAAAGCTGAGTGGTACCGCGATACCTTCGCCTCAGCAACCCGATTCATGAAAGCATGGATCAGGTTGCTGGGGCTTTTTGATTTTGGCCAAAAAGAGATAGGAGTGGTGGGGAATGGATCGCTTGAAGCAAAGGGAGCTGTTGCACCTTTTGGAAGAAGATAGTCGCATGAGCGCCGAGCAAATCGGCAAAATGCTGGCAGAGCCTACGGAGGTAATCGAACAGGCGATTGCCGAGCTGGAGGCAGAAAAGGTGATCGTGAAATATCCGGCGCTGGTCAACTGGGAGCGCGTGGAGGATCATCCTTACGTCAACGCCATGATCGACGTCAAAGTGACGCCCAAGCGCGATGTCGGATTTGACGAGGTAGCCGAACGCATTTGCCGCTTCCCTGAAGTGAAGGCCGTCTACTTGATGTCTGGCGCCAGCTACGATTTGTCGATCATTTTGGAAGGCAAGACGATGAAAGAGGTCGCTACCTTCGTATCGCAAAAGCTGTCAACGCTCGATTCCGTCGTATCGACAGCGACGCACTTTATTTTGAAACGCTATAAGCACGATGGCATTGAGCTGGAAGATCGTGACGAAGATCGCAGGATGGTGGTTACGCCGTGAGTACACAATTGACAGTCAAAAAAAATCGCTTGTCGTCTACAGTCGCATCTTTGAAGCCATCGGGCATCCGCCGCTTTTTCGATCTGGCGGCATCGATGGAAGGGGTCATCTCGCTCGGGGTTGGGGAGCCGGATTTCGTCACACCTTGGCGCATGCGCGAAGCTTCTATCTCCTCGCTGGAGCGCGGACACACTGCCTATACTTCCAATGCGGGCATGCTCCCGCTGCGCGTCGAGATTCAAAAGTATTTGGAGGAGCGCTTCTCGGTCAGCTATCATCCGGAGACGGAGATTCTCGTAACCGTAGGAGCGAGCGAAGCGATTGATATCGCCTTGCGTGCCATTCTCGATCCAGGTGATGAAGTGCTGGTAGTAGAACCGTGCTACGTCTCCTACGAGCCTGTCATTCGGCTGGCTGGCGGCGTGCCGAAGTTTTTGAAAACGACGATGGAAAAACAGTTCAAGCTGACGCCGCAAGAGCTGGAAGCGAATATTTCAGAGCGCACGAAAGCGATCATCTTCTGCTACCCGAACAACCCGACAGGGGGCACGATGACAGCAGAGGAGTGGAAGACGCTTCTGCCGATTATTGAAAAGCACGACCTGCTGGTGATTTCCGACGAGATTTATGCAGAGCTGACGTACGGACGCATGCATGACAGCATCGCGGCTCTGCCGGGAATGAAAGAGCGGACGATCCTGATTTCCGGCTTTTCCAAAGCGTTTGCCATGACAGGCTGGCGGCTCGGCTACGTGTGTGCCACACCTGATCTGCTCGCGGGCATGCTGAAAATTCACCAGTACACGATGCTGTGTGCGCCGACGATGGCCCAGATGGCTGCACTCGAAGCGTTGCGCCATGGCCGCGCGGATATGGAGCGAATGATCGAGAGTTACCGTCAGCGCCGTAATTACGTAGTCGATGGCTTCCGCCAGATCGGACTTACGTGCCATGAACCGGATGGAGCGTTTTACGCCTTCCCGTCTGTGGCGGCAACAGGACTTAGTTCCGCCGAGTTTGCCGAAAAGCTGCTCATGGAGGAGAAAGTGGCAGTCGTGCCGGGAGACGTGTTTGGCGAGAGCGGACAAGGCCACATTCGCTGCTCGTATGCGACGTCCATGGAGCAGTTGAAAAAGGCGCTGGATCGGATGGAGCGCCTGATGGGACGATTGCAGTAGGGCAGGCGAGGAAAACAGCAAAGAGGACAGTGCCAGTAGCGCTGTCCTCTTTTTTATGCAGCAGCATTGCTTTTTCGGATAAATTTATGACGACATGACGATCGTGGCGACGAGCTGTGTGACAAGCGCAGCTACGATCATGGAAATACTGGAGACAGTGCCTGAGATCGGACTGATTTCAAACGCCTTGGACGTCCCTGCGCCGTGCGCACTTGTGCCCAGCAGGACACCGCGCGCGATATCATCGGAAATCCGCAAGTAAGCAATAATGTACGGCCCGATGATGGAACCGAGCACTCCGGTCATCAAGACGAGCACGGCGGTAATCGAAGGAACGCCCCCGATCATTTGCGATACGTTCATGGCGATTGGCGTCGTGATGGAACGCGGCAAAAGGCTGTAGAGCACTTGCTGATCGGTATGCAAAAGCAAAGCGAGCACAGCGGAGGAGATGACGGCCACCGCCGAGCCGGACACGACACTGATCATGATTTGTGCCGCGTGTTTCTTCAATAAAGGATAGTGCTTGTAGAGTGGCACAGCAAAGGCGATAGTCGCAGGCTGGAGCATGTACGCCAGCCATTTTCCCCCTTCGTTGTAATCGGCGTAAGGGATTTGGGCGCACAGCAGCAGGACAACCAGCAGAAGCGGTGTGAACAAGATAGGCGAAAAGAGCATAATCGGTCTATAGCGATAAAGCCGTTTGGCCGTCAAATAAATGACGATAGTCAGCAAAAAGCCAATCAGTCCGGTCATCATGAGCGTGTATGCCCCTTCCGCTTCGAGATGCTTTGGGCGATCAAGCCGCTGCAGACCATGACGAACGCAGTGCCGATCACGATAATCAGAACAATTTGCAGCCCTTCATGCAGCATCAGGCTTTGGTACGAGACAATGCCGACAGACGGCGGAATAAAAAACAACAACAGCTCTGCCAAAAGCCATGCGGCTCCGGTTTCAATCCATTCCAGCCGCAAAATTTTGGCCTGGAGCAAGAAAAACACAACAAACATCCCCAGGATGCTGCCGGGGATTTTCCAGCCGAGCGCAGAAACAAGCAGGTTCATCAAAACAGACATGAGAATGAAAAATGCTACTTGCCCCGCGATGATAATCAGTCTTTTCATGATGGTCCTCTCCCTTTGGGAAAAGTGTACATCAGCTTTTTTCATAGGTAAAATGCATATATAGAATGAGTAACATTCATCTTATCTATAGAAGAAACGGAGCGAAGAGCGGATGGACATTCGCCATTTGCAATACTTTTTGGAGGTAGCGCGGCATAGCAGCTTCACCAAGGCGGCAGAGTCGCTGTATATTACCCAGCCGACGATCAGCAAGATGGTGCGCAATCTGGAGGAGGAAATTGGCGTAGAGCTGTTTGAGCGGGTCGGAAAGCGCATCACGTTGACCGATGCGGGATGGGTTTTGTTCTCCCAGGCGGAAGTCATGGTGAAATCGTTCGAGAATATGAAAATCAGGCTGGCAGATTTGATGGAGCTAAAGCGCGGAAAAATTCGCATCGGGCTGCCGCCGATGGTAGGAGCGAGCTTTTTTCCAAAAGTCATCGGGAAGTTTTGCGAGCAGTATCCGGGGATCGAGTTGGAGCTGCTGGAAGTCGGATCGAAAAAAGTGGAGGCAGATGTCGCATCGGGGATGCTGGACAGCGGTGTCGTTTTGCTGCCGACAGATGAAGCGCTTTTTGAGTCGTACTCGTTCGTCAACGAGCAGATTCGCGTCGTGGTTCACCCGACTCATCCATTGGCCGAGCAGCAGGAGGTATCGCTGATCGAGCTTGCGCAGGAGCGCTTTTTGCTGTTTCACGAAGACTTTTCCTTGCACAACCGGATTATTGACGAGTGCGTGCGAGTCGGCTTTCACCCTGCGGTCATGTACAAAAGCTCCCAGTGGGACTTTCTCTCGGAAATGGTGGCAGCCAATGTCGGGATTACTTTGCTGCCCCAAACGATCTGCCGGGAGCTGGACCCGCGCCGTTTTCACAGTCTTGCGCTGGTCAATCCGACGATCAGATGGCACCTCGGGATGATTTGGCGCAAAAACGCCTATCTCTCGTATGCGACGCGCGAATGGATTCGCTTCACCAAAGAAAGCTTGCCCCATATGAAAAGCAAGGCTTCATCTTCTGAATGAAGCCTTGCTCGTATGGGAGTGGCCGCAATTGGCTGCGACCGAAAATGGTATGCATGTATATGGTAGAAAAGGCGGCTGGTTGATAGGAGCAGCCTGTTACAACAATGGGAATGGTCGTATAGGAAAAAATGAAATTATTATTTCGTATTGCGAAGTTTTAGAAACCAACAGATTGATTCAAGGCGCTTACAGCCAGATTGTATTGATAAAGAGCGTCGGCAGCTTTGGTTTCGGATTCGAATAATTCTGCTTCTTTGTCGATCAGGTCATTCAAAGAGCCTTTTTTATTGTTGGCGTAATCGTAAAGAGTTTGTTCGTATTGTTTGGCAGCTTCTTCTTTGGCAGCGTTGCTCGCTGTCAGTGCAGCTTTGGCAGCTGTCGCTTTTTCGTAGGAATCGCTGACTTCCAGACTCACTTTTTGCTTGAGGCTTTGCAGCAGCAGCTCTTCTTTGCGCAGGTCGTTGCGCGCGATTCTTCCTTTATATGTGCTTCCCGCGGAGTATTCTGCCGTAAAATCGGCTTTGATTTGGGCGTACTCTCTTTTCGCTTCGGCTTCGATCATGTCAGGGCGCTTTTGGTAGGCCAGAGCAAGAGCTTCTTCCACTGTATTCAGCGGGGCAGAGGTCAGTGCGCTCGTTTGCAGCAACCACGCTTTGTCCTGTTTTTCATTCAGCAAGCTGTTGAGCTTGGCCAATGCTTCCTTGTAGCTGGTTTCCAGAGCGGACAGCTTGTCTTTGGCGTCATTGTCATCGGCCCAGTATTGGCGCTGGATGCTTTTCTTTTGCACCTTGATTTTTTCTTCCAGGGCGCGAACTTCAAAATATGCTTTTTGGACATCGAGGCGCAGAGCGTTTTGCTTGGTGGCAAAGGAAGCTTCACCGACGAGCAAATCTTTTTTCGCTTCAGCTTCATCTCCGTACTTGTCAGAAGCTTCACTCAGCGAATTGACGTCATCCTTTTTGATTGCCGCTGTGTCTCGAAGGGTCAGGAGAGACTCATAGCGAGTGGTTTCGTAATCGAGTCTCGCCAGTTCCAGGTCAACACTGTTTTTCAATGCTTGCTCAACAGCGTGATCGAGAGAGAGGGGAGCTACTGCTGTTTGTTCCACCGCCGCTGCGAGAGGGGCTGCCAGAGCCAGGTGCGAGCTGCCGACAAAAAGCGCAGTGACCAGTGTGGTGCTGTAAAGATGTTTGGACAACCGGGACTTCATTTACAAAGCCTCCTTCATTTCATGAGTAATGAAAACGATAATCATTATCAATTTTCATGAACAGTATATATTTCCAACCTGATGTTCGTCAATACGAAATCGAGAGTTGGAATGATAGAAAACATCATTTATCAATCAAAGAGTTTAAATAATTTACAAATTTTGTGTAAAGGCAGAGTGCAGCAAGAAAGGCATCCAGATAGCGGACGCCTTTCTTGCTATGAGCTTGGTCAAAAGTAAAGAGGAGAGAGCCGCTGATCTATATAAAAGGCAGTCTGGAGCTTGCTGCCTAATTCATCAGATAAAAAGAAGGGAAAAGGACGAAAAAATATTACGTGAAGCGAAATATTAGAAACCGATCGATTGATCCAATGTGCTGACAGCAAGGTTGTATTGATAGAGCGATTCAGATGCTTTGGTTTCTGCTGCAAACAGGCTTGCTTCTTTTTCGATCAAGTCTTTCAAGGCTGCTTTTTGACTCGTGTAATCCGACAAAGCTTGCTGGTATTGCTTGGCAGCCTCGTTTTTGGCAAGGACGCTCTCAGCCAATGCTTTTTTCGCCGCGGCGACCTTTTCGTAAGAGTCGGCTACTTCTTGATCGACTTTTTGCTTCAGTCGTTCCAGCACCAGGTCGGACTTGCGCAATTGCTTGACGGCTACTTTGCCTTTATAGGTGCTGATGGGCGTGTAATCTTTCGTGTAGTTAACTTTGACTTCGGCAAAATCTTTCTCGGCGACAGCTTTCATCATGTCAGGCCGCTTTTTGTAGGCTTGCGCTTTGGCTTCTTCCAGAGTGGCAACTAGCGGTGCGGACAGCTCGCGGGTTTCCAAGCGCCAGGACTTGTCCTTTTTTTCGTTCAGCAGGTCGTTGAGTTTGGCCAATGCCTGCTTGTAGCTGGTTTCCAGAGCGGACAGCTTTTCTTTCGCTTCGTCGTTCTCCGACCAGTATTGGCGTTGGATGCTTTGCTTTTGCAGCTTGATCTTTTCTTCCAGAGAAGAGACTTCAAAATACGCTTTTTGCACTTGCAGCTGCAAATTGTTTTTTGAGGTTTTCAAAGTGACTTCGCTAAGCGCCAGGTCTTTTCTCGCTTTGGCAGCGTCTTCGTATTTTTTCTTGGCATCATCGAGCGTATTGACGTTTTCGAGCTGGATGGCCGCTTTTTCTCGCAGCGTATAGAGCGTTTCATATTCCGTAACATCGTAATCTATTTGCAGCAGCTCAAGATCGATGCTGGTTTTCAATGCCTGCTCGATCGCACCGTGGAGAGACAGAGGAGCGGTCTGGGGTTGTTCTGCGGCTGCAACAACTGCAGGAGCGGCCATAGCCAAATGAGTATTGCCTGCAAGAAGCGCGGCAACCAGTGTAGTGCTGTAGAGATGCTTCGATAACCTGGACTTCATTATGGGGCCTCCTTGGGAATAGGAAAAGAGTTTGTCGATAACGATTCTCATTATCAATTTTTCATGAACAGTATATATTTCCAGTCTACATTCGTCAATATGTAATCATAAGAAAGTTGATCGGAAAAATAAAATGAAACAAAGAAAAAGCTCCCTCGACGTGAGGGAGCCTGCAATGACTTGTTTGGCAAAGCTATTTATTTTTCGTCCATGCTGAAATCTACTTTATGGAGCGGAACAAGCTTGCTCTTTTTCGTATACTTGTAGACAAGCCAAACGATCAAAAACAGCGGCAAGCCAACATAGGAGACGAACACGCCGTTCCAGTCAATCTCGCCGCCGATAAACGCCGAGTAGTTTTGGCCGACAATGACGACGCAGCAAATGATAAAGGCGAAAATCGGGCCAAACGGGAACAGCTTCGCCCGGTATGGCAGCTCACGCAGGTCGCGGCCTTGGGCCAGGTACGCTTTGCGGAAGCGGTAATGGCTGATGGCAATGCCGAGCCAAGCGATAAACCCGGACATGCCGGATGCGTTCAGAAGCCATACGTACACCTCGCCATCTCCAAACAGGGAGGACAGAAACGCCAGCGCACCGATGGCAGCCGTCATGATCAAGGAATTGATCGGGACGCCGTTGCGAGTGACTTTGGCAAACCATTTTGGCGCTTTTCCTTCCTTCGCCAGCACCCACAGCATGCGGGTGGATGCGTACATGCCGGAGTTCCCGGCAGACAGCACGGAGGTGAGGATGACCGCATTCATCACAGAGGCGGCGAAGGCAAAGCCGGCTTTTTCAAAGACGATCGTGAACGGGCTGATGGCAATATCGGTAATATCACCGCTGATCAGATTCGGATTGTCGTAAGGAACGAGCAACCCGATAATCAGGATTGCGAAAATGTAGAAGAGCAAGATGCGCCAAAAAATCTGGCGGATCGCTTTCGGGATATTGCGCGCAGGGTCTTCGCTCTCACCAGCGGCCACCCCTACAAGCTCGGTTCCCTGGAACGAGAACCCGGCAATCATGAAGACGCCGAGAAGCGCCATGAAGCCGCCATTGAACGGTGCATCGCCTTTGGTGAAGTTTTGGAAGCCGACTGCTTCGCCACCCATAATGCCGAAGATCATCAAAATACCAATGATGATAAAGACGACGACGGTGACTACTTTAATCAAGGCAAACCAGTATTCAGATTCGCCGTAGCCTTTGACAGACAACAGATTAAGAGCAAACATAAGGACGAGGAACAAGGCACTCCACAAAATGGCGGGAGTATCCGGGAACCAGTATTTCATAATGAGAGCTGCGGCTGACAGTTCGACCGCAATCGTAATTGCCCAGTTGTACCAGTAATTCCAGCCAAGCGCGAAGCCGAGTGACGGGTCGACGAATCTGGTGGCGTAGGTGGAAAAGGAGCCGGATACAGGCATGAAGGCGGCCATTTCCCCAAGACTGGTCATCAAAAAGTAAACCATGATACTGATAGCGATGTAGGCGACCAAAGCGCCCCCTGGTCCGGCTTCGTGAATCGAGCCTCCACTCGCCAGGAACAAGCCCGTACCGATGGAGCCGCCGATGGCGATCATCGTCAGGTGGCGGGCTTTCAAACCACGTTGCAGTTGATTCTGTGACATAAGATGCTTGCACGACCTTTCGAAGATTTTGAGAAGGTCGGTCGGAAACGAAAAAACCGCCAATAGCCAAAAACGGCATAGGGCGGTATCATCCAATCCCCACCAAGCCTTCACTGAAGATAGCACACCACGTTTGCCCGGCAAGCAAACGTGACAGTTCTGTCCCTTTCGGGTACAGCCCCAGCCCACGCGCACAGAGATGCGATATGAGCTTCGGCGGCTTTTCCCTTTCCTGGAGTCATAGATTTCTTCTGAATCTCGTACAGGATGACATAAAAGCCGCGACCTCTACCCTCACCGTGAAAGATGAGGATAACATGTATGAAGTTGATTTATTTATCAACTATATAAGATTGATCGTTATTAATCAATGAAAAAAGTTGTGCTGCAAAATATTGCTAGAGTGGGAGCAAGGGCTACAAAAATGACCTGCGCGCAGGCCAAGAGCCTTGCAGCTTGCGGATTTGCACAATTTGTCCCGTATGAAAAGCGTCGTGCAAAATGATGCTCATCACGCTTTGCCCGATGGAGATGGTGGGCAGCGGCTGATCGAATGCATCGCCGGAAAGGGAGCGGAGCTTTTCATGAATGCCGCGATGTACTTCTTCCATGCGCTGCACCGCCGCTTGCCAAGCTGCTTCGTCGTCTGGCGCTCCGGATGGTTGGAAGGTGTCATCGTTCGTCTCAGCCGTACCAGGAAAATCCGTACCGGATAGACGGTGCAGCAAACGCTCTTTGAAATAGAGCAGATGACTGAGATTTTCCCAGATCGTGTTCGCTGCCTCTCCTTCGGGACGCCAGCTGGCTTGGGCCACGGTCACGCCATCCAGGGCGTGCTTGAGCGGCGGATACCAATCTTCTTTGTCATACGTGCACTCCCATTCATGAACAAGCAATTCCATCCGATTCATGTGTTTCCTCCTCGTCTGTCAAACAGATTGGTGAAGCGCTATAATGGCAATAAGAAGAAGTTTGTAACGCTCAAAATGAATTTTGGTGGTTACAAGATGATCTTACCATATGTTGGTGTTACCTACAAGAAGCGAAAATAGATGGGGGAAGAGAAGTGTGCAATGGCTATGCATCGATTTTTTAAACAGCGATTGGCGTGACTGGCGCGGGACAGGCCGCAAGGAAAATCGCCTGGCAAAGCGGGAATGGCAGGAATGGTTTTTGCAAGAGCACCAATTGCAGGCACCGCTGCCGCTTGACGAGGAAACCGTCGCTGTTCTTGTGCAATTTCGCGAGTATATGCGAATGCTTTTGGAAAAGGTGGTCAGCGGGGAGGCATTGCTGCAAGAGGAGTTGGAGCAACTGAACGAGACGCTGGCAAAAGCTCCGTTTTACGTTCGCGTCGTGCCTAGTGAAGAGGAAGCAACTTATGCGCAGGAATGGCATAGCGCGATTGAAGGATGGCCACTGGTCATGGCGCGGATCGCCGGGTCTTTTGCCACGCTGTTGCTTCCGTCCCATCTGGAGCGGATCAAGATTTGCGACAACGAGGACTGCTGCTGGGTGTTCTACGATGAAAGCCGGAACCGGGTGCGGCGCTGGTGCGACGATAAAATGTGCGGCAATCTGATGAAGGTACGCCGTTTTCGGGAGCGGCAAAAGGAGAAAAAATGAGCGAAGGAAAAGGGGCAGAGAAACAGACTGCGCCTTTTTTCATGTCTGGGCAAAAGAGCAGGGAGAAGCCCACGATCTGCTGTCGCTGCCATCGTTGTAGCAAACGTTTTACGGCATGGGAAGCGTCATGCTTTCAGTATGTGTAGCCCGCGAATCCGCAAATGCAAATGACGTACATGGAAAGGAAAATGGAGGCATAATAAGAAGCAGGTAACAAGGGACCGGAAGCGAGGTGGCGGGATGAGTCGCAAACGGAAAATATGGCGCAGGGCACTGGTTTTGCTTTTGCTTGTAGGAGCGTGTACGGCGATCTGGTATTTGCGTCCTTACCAGCACGATCAGGCTGCCAAAGATGCGATGCAGGGCGGCGAAGGCATCACCGTTATCGATACGGGGGACTGGATTGCTTTTGAAGGCGGGGAAGCCCGGGAGCCAGGGCTGATCTTGTATCCAGGCGCTTTGGTCAAATCGGAGAGCTATGCACCGCTGGCACGAGCTTTGGCTGGTTCCGGATATCGGGTATTCGTAGCGAGAATGCCGCTGAATTTGGCTATCAGCGATGTCGAGCGAGCCAATCAAGTGTTGAAAGCATATCCCAAGCAATCGTTTGTGATCGGCGGGCACTCTTTGGGCGGAGCCATGGCAGCCCGGTTTGCGGTCCAACACCTCGATCGGATCGATGGCGTCTTCTTTTTGGGAGCTTATCCGGACAAACGGGGAGATTTGCAAAAAGCGGAAATACCCGTCTTGTCCTTGCTCGGATCGCGGGATGGCGTGGTGAATCGGGAAAAGTTTGCGGCCAGCAAGGCATTTTTGCCGGAGAATGCGGTATTCATGACAATCGAGGGCGGCAATCACGCGCAGTTCGGCAGCTATGGCGCGCAGGAAGGCGACCAGCCTGCTGCCATCACTCCGCAGGAGCAGTGGCAGCAAACAGTAGCGGCGATCAAGGATTGGCTCCTGTCAGACGTCATTCCCCGAAAGAGAGATAATGCCGGAAACGACTCCGGTAATCCGGATGTTTTCGGAAGGTAACAGGAGCGGTTCGTCTGTCGGACGCGTGGTCGTAAACAAGCATTCTACCGGATTGACATCTGTTGCGATGCGGACGAGAAACTGGCCTTCCTGTCTGATCAGGACGGGCCTGTCTTTGATCGGTTCCATGGAGAAGTCGGAAATAAGCAAAGCGTCTCCGGGAAAAATGCCGAGGCCGGAAAGACCGTCATCTTGCATGATCAAAGCGAATCGCGCCACGTGATAGCTCGCCACTTCAAGAGACGGACGCAGCGACAATTCCTCATCCTGGTCGAGTGGCAGCTCGAAAAAACGGCTGCTGTAAGCGTCTCCCGCTATAAAGATTCGTTTCACGAAAAATCGCCTCCGAAAAGATGGTCAAAAATGCCTAGACGGTCTATCAATCAATCGTAGACGGGAAAGCCTTTGGCGTACAGGCGGCTGAGAATCCGGTCAAAGCGGGTGCGCGCGAGAGCAAGCGGGACCTGAAAGCGGCTGGCCAACAGCACAGGTGCCTGGTAGCGGGAGCAATCCGCAAGCACAGAGCCCATCATGAAGAGCGGGAGCAAAAGGTGCTCGGCAAAATGATTCGCCTGCGATTCCTGCCAATCGATCATCCATTCGCTGGACTGCGGCTGTACTCCTTCATGCAGGAGCAGGTGCCCAAGCTCATGCGCGATTTTTACCCGCTGGGTCGCAGGGTCGAGACGTTCATCTACCGCGATGATGTAGCGATTCGGCAAGCTGGGATGGGCGTGGGCGCGGCTGCGGCCGTTGATGAAATGGATTTCGATGCCGTATGTTTCGCACAGTTGCGCGAGATTGATTTGTTCGGGCAGCTCCATGCCATGGTGGCGCAGCAAAAGATAGACGCGGCTTTCCAGCCAGGTTTGCGGTTTGCCGATTTCTTGTAAAAGGGAAAAGTGCATCAGGAACCTCCTGAAAAATTGGAACGTACGTTCTGTTTTGTGTCGAAAAGAAAACCCCTCTGTGGGGTTATTTTTTTTTCAGCTCTTCCGTGATGTCAAACAAGGAAGGCGGGCGTGATTCGCGTACCTGGCGAGCTTTCCACTGCTTTTTCAGGTCGTACCAGTAGCGGCGGATTTCTTTCTTTTCTTCTTCAGAAGCTTCCAGATACCCATCGAGAAAATAGTAGTCGTCCGGGTCGTCGATTCTCTCCTGCAACAGCTCGTCCAGTGAACGCTGGCCTGTCTGCGCAGACGAAGAAGCCACATAAACAGCGCCGTCTTCGGTTCGTCCCAGAAGCCAGTCGGTCGTAACCTCCAAAATATCTGCCAGCTGCATCAGCATGTCATTGGGAGGGGTGCTGTGGTTATTTTCGTAGTTGCTGATCGTGCCCTTGGTCGTGCTGACACGTTCGGCCAGCTCTTCCTGAGTCAGACCTTTCGCTTTGCGAGCTGTGCGTAAGCGCTGAGATAGCATGAGCGCCAGTCCTTCCGTTACAGATGTACAACTATATTGTACTAAAAGACAAGAAAGAAAAAAAGTATGTATGAAAATATTGTATTTTTCATTTGACATACAAGTATTTTGTACATTAAGATGCTTATACAAACGAAAACAAGAACAAGCGTTCTGATTATGAAAGGAGGTGGACACGTTGAACGAAAAAGTGTCTGCGCCAGCGTACGAGCGCAGAGACGCAGCGCAGTGGGGGCAGAGAAACCACGAAAGCAAAACGAAAGCCAAAAGGAAGAGGTGAGGACACATGAAACAAAAATCGTTTGTGCTGCTGTTACTGCTGGCTGTAATCACAGTCGTTTGCCTTCCGGGAAGGGCGGTTACGGCAGCAGCAGATCCACTGGCTGACATCTACCAGCTGGATCAGGAGTTGTTGAAGCTTTCGCAGACGCTCGACTTTTTTCAGGAGGTCGCTACCAAGAAGAACAACGAGCCGCTTGCCAAGCAAATTGGCGAGGAAGCGTCCGTGTTGTTCGAGCAGGCCAAAGCGCTTCATCAAATTAAGGAAGCGCCTGGTCAAACGGAACGGGCTGCAAAGCAAGCGGCTGTAGAAAATCAGCTGTCGGTTCAAAAAACACCGCTTGCCGAATTGGTTGAGACGTACAACGAAAAGGCAGATGCCTACTGGGAGCAGCTCATGCCAGAGTTATCCGCTGCCAGGACGGGAAAAAACAGTCCGAAGCAGGCGAAATTGCATGCTGCTGCTGTCAATGCTACTGCTACTGCCGCCGCCGTCTTGGACCCGTTTGAGCCGAACGACGATGTTGGCAGTGCTTACCCGATTACGCGAGGAAATATGTACAATTCCAAGCTGTCGTGGAAGCAGGACACTGATATTTATCGCTACGATTCGGGAGCGCAAAGCGGACAGGCAACGGTTACCTTGTATGTTCCTGACGACGTGAACTACGACCTGGTTGTGATTGAAGCGCCAAACAAGGCGATCGGCACCAGCATGAAGCCGACACTGGGGCAAGACGAGATCATCACATTCCAGATCGAGCCGAACAAGACGTATTATTTTTCCGTGTTCAGCATGGACCGTCACTTTAGCGAAACTGCGGAATACACGCTTTTGCTCAGCGATGTGAAGGCGGTGCTTTCGCTCAATCAGCCTGTCGATATCAGTTTGCCCGCCGGAGAAGTGCCGGCTTACCGCTTCACGGCTCCTGTAACAGGCAACTATCGGCTGTACACAAGTCCGTACGGCGGATTTGGGCCGCTGTTCGATACCGTTCTGCTCGTGTCTCGCGACGAAAAGCTGCAGCAAGTGGTGAGAATCAATGACGAAGCAACGCCGGGCGAGCTTTTTTCGGAAATCAACACACCGCTGGAAGCGGGAGTGACGTATTTTGTGTGGGTCTCTTCTTACGACAAGCAAAAAGGCGTTCACGCCCGATTGACAGCGGCGCTGGATACGAAGGCAACGGTGGCTTCGCCTGTGCTGCATGAAGCGGCTGCAAACGACGGCAGCCTCGCGGAACAACAGGTCGTCACGATCAGCAACGGAATTTTGACTTCGGACGCAGCGAGTGCCGTGTCTGTCAGCAACGTTCCGGCTGGACTTACGCCAGTTGTCACAAGGAACAGCAACTCGATGCTGACGATTCAGTTTGCGGGGAAAGCAGCCACGCACGAGAGCAAGCACAGCGTCCAGAACTTGTTCGTCACCATCCCGAAAGCCAAGGTAGCGGGGATGGATGCGGACGTGGTAGCAGGGCCGTTTGCCATTGAGTTTTCCGACACGGAACCGTTTTTCATGAATGCTCCCAAAGATCTCAATCTTGGGGCAGGCGCGAAAAAAATCGTGAAGTTTACACCGCCGTCCTCAGGCAGCTTCGAGCTGTATACGAGCTTTTACGGCGACAATCCGGCGGAAGGGACAAGCAATACGCAGCTCGCCATCTATGAGGATTACGCGGGCACGCGCCTGATTGCGGCCAATGACGACGGGGATCAGCCGCCATTTTCCAAGGTGCGACTGTCCATGCAAAAGGGACAAGATTATTACGTCGTTCTGTCAGCGGCAGGAAACGGTGCGGTGCATGCGCGACTCGCAGCCCGTTATTTGGGAGTGGAATACATCTACAACGCCAAAGGGCAGCTTGTACAAATCAAGCAAAACGGCAAGGTTTTGGCCGAGTATACGTATGACGGAAACGGAAATCTCACACGCAAACTCATTCATCAATAAGAGGGGGGATATGATGCGACACAATCGTTGGATCAAAAAGATAGCAAGCGTCGTGCTGACCAGTTCGCTGCTCATGCCGAACATTGCTGTTGCCGAGGCGAATCTTTTGCCGAAGCAGGCAGCTTCCCGTGCTGCGGATGAAAGCGCCACGACGAAGAAATGGCTTTCCGCTTATCAGGCAGCTTTGCAGGCCGGAGCGGGAGCAAAGGAAAAGCAGCCGGATGAGCAGCCGACCTACACAAAGGCAGAGGTCATGAAGCTGGAGTGGGGGCCGCTTTCAGCCGAAAGTGTCTGGCAGTTGTACCAGACTGGTGACAGAAAATTGCTGCAACTTGCGGCGTATGTGCACCCGCAGCTCGACCAGTTTTTGTCGCATAACGAGCAGGTCGACAAGTATCAATGGCTGGACGAGGCGTTCCAGAAGAAGATGGACGGCCTAACGGCAGCCGAGAAAAAGCAGTTGGCGGCGTATGCACCACAGGTTGTCGCTTTGCACGAAAAAGGCAAGGAGGTGGCTGCGGCGAAAAAAGCGCTCTCGCCAGCAGGCAAGGCGCAAGCGACAGAAAGCGCAGCGTCTGCCACACAAGCCGCGTCTGCACTGGCAAGCATCCCCGATGCCATGTTTGAAACGGAAGGCTTGACCTACAAATACCAGCGCACCAATACGGACAATCCGGTGGATGAGCTGTACCGGGCGGCAAACGTGCAGGAAGTGGAT